>JANLUE010000911.1:0-6657 GCA_031363325.1 Gemmataceae bacterium | reverse complement strand
GTTCAGGCTCGGAGGTTTTTGCCGCGGACGGTGCCCTCGCCGCGCTTCGGACTCCCCGGCCGTGTGAACCACGCCCGTCCGACTTGGGCTTTGGTACAATCACGCCATTCCGATCTGGAGTAACTCCATGCGACTCACTTTGACCGCCCTACTGCTCACCACCACGTTGTGCTCGGCCGCGCCTGTGTTGGCCCAGAAGCCGCCGCGCTTCGAGTACGCCGAACTCACCTTCCGCAACATCCCCGGCCGGGCCGCCGGCGTCGATCAGGACGGCAACGAAGTCCCGGCCGTTCCCGCTTCGATGGTGCTCCGCTTCGTGAGTGGGTCCGGCGAAATCGAAGCCAAGGGCTGGGCCGACCTGGCCGACAAACTCAAGGCGTCCGGGTTCAAGAAGGAAGGCTCGGCTGCGTTCCAGAAGATTCAATTGCTGAACCACCTCGGCAACGATGGCTGGGAGATGATCGAACACCAACAACTGCCGAGTGGTTTGCAGGTCGCTGGGGGCGGACCTGGGGGGCGACCCACAACGACTTTGGGTACGGCCAATACGGGCACGCTGGTGTTCAAGAAGCGAACGAACTGATCCTCGGGCAATCCGAAACTTGGACGCCGGAGCCGCCGAACCGATACGATGACGCGGGATGCCACGGATTGCCATCGTTCAACACGGCGACGTTCGGGAAGCCCGGCGACTGCGTGCGGCCGGCGCGGCGGAACCGTATTTCGGGATGCATTATTCGCAGGGCTTCCTCGATCGCTGGCTCGCGGACCGACCGCATCTCATCGTCAGTCTCAATGCTCCACAATACCGCGAACGGCACGCCTCGGGCACGCTGATCGGCCTGCCCGAACCGAGGTTGCCACGCCGGGTGCCCCGCACGCTCTCACAGCTTTGCTGGGCCAATCGCATCGTCCGGGAACTCCGGCGCTTCCAACCGACGCATCTGCTCCTGCGCACCGGCACCCTTCTCGCGGCCGTGTTGCTTCGAACGGCCGTGCGACATCACTGGTCGACGCTCGCCATGTTCGCCGGGTTGTTCTCGACGGCCCGCCGCTACGATCGCATCGTGACTCGGCAGATTGTGCGGTTCCTGAATCACCCCCGGGTGTTCGCGGCCGGCAACCATCGCCGACCCGCGACCGACTCGATGGTCGAAGCCGGCCTCGATCCACGCAAGGCGATCGCCTGGGATTACCCGCTCGCCCGCGACCCCGCCGACTACCCGATTCAAGAGCTGTTCGACGGACCAATTGAAGTCGTCTACGCCGGTTCGATGGTCGAATCGAAAGGCGTTGGCGACGCGATCGAGGCGGTCCGGCAGGTTCGAGCCGCGGGCCACGACGTCCGCCTAACACTTTGTGGCGACGGCCCGGACCTCGGCCGGTTCCGACAACAAGCGGCGAGCCTCGGCGCGGCGGCCACGTTCTTGGGCCGTGTGGGCAACGACGAAGTGTTCCGCCGCATGGCCGATGCGACGTTCGTCTGCGTACCGACCCGCCCCGAATTCCCGGAAGGATTCCCCCTCACCCTAACCGAAGCCCTGACGGCCCACACGCCAATCCTGGCCAGCGATCATCCCGTGTTCACGCGTGTCCTCGCCGATGGCGAAGGCTTGCGCTACTTCCCGGCGGGGAACTCGGATGCGCTGGCCCGGCTGATTGGCAAATTGACGTTGGATCGACTTGCGTACGCGGAACTGTCACGGCGAACGAGCGACGCGTTCGAGAAATTGCAGTGCCCCGTGCGGTTCCACGAGGTGATTGAGGGTTGGCTGGCGTGAGGAGCGAAGGTTCGATTCGATCGGGCGATTTTTTGTCGCCCAGTGCACCATTAACTTTACCGCCCAAACCGAAACATCCCGATCTCCCATTTCGTTTTCCCAAACTCCGCCAGGTCGGCGAGCACTTCGCCGAAGGCCGAGGCGAACTTGAAGCCGTGGCCGGAAAAGCCGGCCGCGACGGAGACGTTGGCGTGTTTCGGGTGTAGCCCAATCAGGAAGTGGCGGTCGGGGGTCAACGTATAAAGACACGTTTGCGCGTGTCGCAACGGGCCGGCCGCGCCGGGGATGTGTTGTTCCAGAAACGCTCGAACCGGAAGTTCGTCGCTGACCAAGACGGTTCGATCGATCTCGGCCGGAGATTGCAGTTCCGGCGCGCCGTAGTGTCGGGCGATCTTCACGCCGCGCGCGTCGATGGCCGGCAGGCCGTAGAACGCACCGCCCGGCAGATCGGCCAGGAAGATCGGGAACGCATCGCGGCGAAATTGGGCGGGGTCTTTCGGCTCGAACCAAAGGATCGTTTGGCGCATCACGCGAAGCTGGGCCCCGTGTTCCGCGAGGAATTGGCTGGCCCACGGGCCGGCCGTCAGGATCAAGCGGGCCGCGCGATACGTGTCCTTCGCGGTCGTGACCGTGACCGCATCCCCCTCGGCCGACCAGGAAAGGACCGGTTCTTCCGAGTGAATCTCGGCACCCAGTGCTCGGGCCGCGTCGAGGTGCGCCCGGACGCATTCCTCCACGTACAGGAACCCCGCGTCCCGTTCGAGCACGCCGATGTACGACTCGTCAAACTCGAACTGCGGAAAGCGTCGCTTCAGTTCGGCTGCAACAAGCGTCTCGACCGCGAGCCCATGTTCGCGGGCCGACGCCAGCACGCCGGGCACGACTTCGCCATCGCGCGGGCCGATGTTCAAGCAATTGCATTCGGTCAGCAGATGTCGGCCGGTCCGTTGCTCGAGGTCGTACCAACGCTCGAACGCTCGACGCACGAGCGGCACGTAACCCGGGTGTTCGTAGTACGCCCGGCGAATGATCCGCGTGTGCCCGTGCGAACTGCCCCGATCGTGGACGAGCGGGAATTGTTCGAGCGCCAACACGCGCCGGCCGCGTCGCGCCAACTCGAACGCCGCGGCCGACCCCATGCCGCCCGCCCCGATCACGATCGCGTCGAAGGATTGTGTCATATGGGGCGAGATTCTATTCGAGGGGCCTGGATTCGGATCGCGTTACCGCGCCGGGTGAGTTGCGGTTTCGTTGAATAGACCGCTCCAGCGATTCCGCCGAGATGACAGATGGCCGACCCGGCCAACGATGACCGAACCTTCCTCCAGGCCCTCGTCGGCGATGGTCGCCCGCCGATCGTGGTCTTGGCGCTCGGCCTTATTGCCGCCGGCGGGGCGGCGCTCTTCCTGGCCGCGACGGGACACTTCTTGCCGCACGACGAACGCTATCTCGGCATGACGGCCGAAGATCTCTGTCGCCTGCACGGCTGTCGCATCGTTCACTTCATGGTTCACGACCGGGCCTCGTTCGGCGGTGTACTGATCGCAATCGGATTGACTTATCTGTGGCTCGCCGAGTTCCCGCTTCGCGAGCGAGCAACGTGGGCCTGGTGGACACTCGCGATCAGCGGAACGATCGGCTTCTCAAGCTTTCTGGCCTACGTTGGGTACGGTTATCTCGACGCCTGGCACGGCGTGGCGACGCTGGCGTTGTTGCCTTGCTTTCTCGTTGGCCTCGTGCAATTACGGCGAACGGGCTTGCTCCGCGGTTGGCCGACCCGGCCGAAATTCGGCATAGGCATCGCGTGTGTGATGGCGTCGAGTATAGGAGCGACCGTGGCCGGGTTCGTGATACTCGGCGTAGGGATGTCGGCCGTCTTCGTGCCGCAAGACCTCGAATTCATCGGCGTCAGCGTGGCGGAGCTCCGGGAGTTGAACCCCCGGCTCGTTCCCCTGATCGCCCACGACCGGGCGGGGTTCGGCGGGGCGCTCGTGTCAGCCGGGACGGCTGTGAGTCTGTGCGCGTGGTTCGGCCGACCGAATCGAGCCCGCTGGCAAGCACTCGCTCTGGCCGGCCTCGCGGGCTTCGGGCCGGCGATCGGAGTCCATTTCTCGATCGGCTACACCGACCCACTTCACCTCGCACCGGCCATCGTGGGGGCTGGGTTCTATGCGATTGGATTGGCACTCATGTACCCGAGTAGGCGGGACGACGGAGCGACCGATGGCTGAAACGACTTCGCTCGTCCCGCCGCTTCGCGAATTGGGCCTGGACCTGATTCGACTCTCCGCTCGACAGCGATGGACTGCGGTCGCGTTGCCGGGTTGCGGAGGTCTCCAAGGAAATTGGCCCTGACTCGGCGATAGGCACAGTGATTTGCGTTTCCGGCGATCGGATTCGCCGCCCGTCAAGCTGTCTCGGGCGCGTTGAACACGGGCGCGACCCCCAGGCGCACTTCGCCAATCCACCCGTATTTTCCCGAGAGTCCCGCCGTTTTGCCGGCGCGACTATTCAAGACGCCGGCCTCGTTCGCGCCGCGCAGCGGTCGGAACGAGGCCGGCGTAAGTACGTTGCGAATTCAGCAGGCGAACCTACCGGCGCTTCACCAGGTCGATCGTCGTTTCGATCGCCTTGGGGTCCGGCGGGTCCGGGACGGTGACCGAGCCGTTGCCGGCCAGGCCGGTGCTACTGTCTTCCTTGCTCGCACGCAGGCGATAGACGCCGGGGGTCAATCCTTCAAAGGTCGCGATCCCCTTCGCGTCCGTCTTGGCCGTGCCCTTGTCCTTGCCTTCGGCGTCGCGAAGAGTGACCTGGGTCATCGGTTGCGGTCGGCCGCCGCGTTCGATCTTCGCCTTGATCGTGGCGAGCTTCGGATCGACGAGTTCGATCTTGATCACCTTGACCTGCGACAGTTCGACTTCGTTGGTCGCGACGGCCGTCACGTCCATGTTCACGGGGCCTTTGGACTTCGGGTCCTTCGGATCCTTGGCCTGATTGGCGGCCGCGATCAACGGAAGTTGCGCCACCCAGCTACCGCTCTCGTTCTTCACGGCGATCGCCTTCGGGGCATCGTCCGGGAACTTACCGTCTGGGCCGGCCTTAGCGGCGTAGACGACGACCTTGTCGATGTTCGTCTCGGAATCGCTTACAGTCACCACGACCGGGAGCGGCGTGCCACGCACGTGCCGCTTCGGGAAATCGCGGAAGTCGATCGACTCGGCCGACGGGGGCGTTTCGTCGACGATCAACCGCAAGTAGGCACGCGGGAGCTTCGCTTCCTCGACGCCCGGAATCTTCAGGACGGCCTGGAGTTCGTGTTCGCCACGCAGGGCGCTCACATCGATTCCCTTGATGTGGTCGGTCACCGAGTTGGAGACGATCAGGGCCTCATCCGGGCCACCGAGGTCGAGGGCGACCTTGTAGTCGCGTGGCAGGCCAAGGGCGACCTTCTCGTCCGGGTCGGCGAAGTCACGCTTCGTGCTTCGGTCGATGCGGAACTCGAGCGTGGCGTTCGTCGGCTCGTTGTCGACTTCAATGCGGAACCGCAGGTCGCTGGACGGCAACGTCGGGTAACGAGGGTCCTTGAGGGCACCCGTCGTAATCACCGGGGCGAGCCCGACGGCCTTCGCCGACGCACCGACCGGGTAGATGCGAATCGCCGGCACGAGTTTCGGGTCGGACGGGATCAGGTTCTGTTCGCGATTCGAGCTGACGGTCTTGCTCGCGTTGAGCGTGTACGTGAAGGCGCGGGCGAAGCCATCGACGCCGATGCTGAACTTGATCGTCTCGGCCTTGCCGGTGTACGGCAGGTCGGTGGAGTTCAATTCAATGACCTGTTCGGTCTTGAACAGTTTCCGCTTGTACGAGCCGGCGCGCAGGTCGGTGACCTTGAGGCCGAGCTGCGTGGGGAAATCGAGCGTGACTTCGGCCGGCGGGTCGAGGTCCTGGACGGGTTGATTGACGCCGCCCTTCTTGGCGGGCTCGGCCGTCACGACGGCGCGAAGGCCACGCTTGATGTCGCCCTCGAGCGAAACCGACGGTTCCTTGACATACACGGTCGGGCGTTGCACCGTGATCTTGACCGTTTGCTGAACGGCCGGCTCGAGCGGTTGACCGTTCTTGTCGAGGACTTTGACGATGAAGCCGTAACCCTGGCCGTTGTTGCCGCCGAGGTCGGTCAGCGCGATCGGAACGCCGACGAGTGGAGCACCGGCTGGCAGCGGCTCGGCGTCCTTCTTCGGTTCGGCCTTTGGTTCTTCCTTTTTCGGTTCTTCCTTCTTCGCGGCCGGCGGGGCATCGACCGTGAACTTGACCGCCGTCCCGGCCGTCTTCACTGCGGAGACGGTACCGGTCGCTTTCAAGTTCGTGCCCGGCAAGCCTTCGAGGCGGACCTGGAAGGTCTCCTTGTCGAGCTTCGACTTGTTGGTGACGAAGACCTTGAAGGCGACCTTGGAGTTGGGCCGAAGGACGGGCTCGGAGATCGTGAGTTCGGCGTCTTGGCCGACGGCCGAGAAGGCCAGGAGCAAGACCCCGGCCGTCGCGGCAAGTGCGCGACGGGCGGACGGAACGGCGGACATCGGGTTCTCCTTCGGACGGGGTCACGGCGCCCAGTCACGAAGGACGCGGGCCGCCTCGTTCAGTTTCTCGGCCAGGGCCTGTGCCGCGGCCGGGTTGCGTTTCTTCGCCGTCAAGTCCTTGGCCGTCGCGGTCAAGGCGGTCGCCAACGTCTGATGGCGATCGGCCAGGGCCGATGCCATCGCCTTGTCGGCCGCTCGACGCGCCTCGACCGCCGGGTCGTGGCGTGGCCGATCGTCCGTCTTCGGGGCGGCCGGCAACTCGAGCGGGCTCACCAACCAGGCGAGCTTCTCGCGGCCGG
>JANLUE010000902.1:0-11786 GCA_031363325.1 Gemmataceae bacterium | reverse complement strand
AAGCAACCGGTGTTCGTCGGCCGCGAGTTCGGCGAGACCGCGTTCATCGACAAACGACTGTTCGCGACGGCCGACGGCTCCGTGCGGTCGTTTCAATGGGCGACCGGCGCGGCCGATTGGGACGTGCCACTGCCGGATTCGGACGGCGTCGCCTGGAAGCTTTCCGTCGCACCCCAGGGGTTGATCGTTCACCCGGCCGAGTCGTTGCGAATCGGCCCCGATCCCGACCTCGCAAGCGAGTTCGTTCGTGGCGGTTGGTGTTGGGACAGCCTCGCGCGGGCAATTGCCAAGTCAGTTACTTCGTGGACGAATCGCGAAATGCCCGTGTTCGTCGTCGACCCGACGGACGGCCGAATCACGCAGCGATTCACCTTCCCGGCCACCGGCTCGGCGGCCGGCCTCGCGGTCACGCCCAAGGGCGTCATAGTCTTGACCGGCAAGGGAAGTTGGAGTCTGACTTCGAAGTGACAAACTTCGCCACGTCGCGCTCGTCGAATGCCGATACCTCTGTATCGACCGTCGCCGGAGCAGGTCCATGTCCTTGCCGAAACCCGCCAAACCGCCGGGGTACTTGCCCACGTTCTGCCTCCACTTCGTCTTGCCCAATGTGTTGCTCGGCGTCGCGGCACTCGTCACCGGCGGGCTCGGGGCCGAGTATGGGCTCACGTACCTGATCTGGCACGACGATCCAGCCAAGCAATTCTGGGTCGGTTTCGGGCTTGGACTGGTCGTACTCCAGGCGCTATACGTTGGCTTTCTGTTGTGGGCCAAGAAGGCGGGTCGGCCGGAGAAGGTCGTCCTCGATCCGGCCCTCGTCGAGGCCGTCAACTCGCGATCGTTCCTGCGCTATTCGGCGTGGGTCGTCGGGCAACTCGGCGTCGTGCTCGCGATCGTGGCGACGCTCGTCTTGCTCGTGCAGTTCATCGATGGCCAGGATTTGCCGGGCCAAACCTCGCAAGTCGAGGAGGCCGACAACGTGCCGCCGCCCCGGCCGAACTACACGCTCGCGTTGCCCCTGGGCGCCTTGGCCGCGGGACTGGTGGTCTTTCTCGGCGGCTGGGCGACGCGGGTCGCCATCGGGGCCTTCGCACTATCGCACGGCTCGAACCGCCGGATGATGAACTGGCTAAACGCCTCGGCCGAGCGACACCCGCACGCGCCGACGCGGGGTGGGCTGATCGTCGCGCTTTGGTCGGCCGGCATCGGGCGATCTGGCATCAGCCGAATGTGGATCGCCCTGTTCAGCCAATCGCTGTGCCTGGCGGTCGGCGTGGTGTTCGCGGCCGCCTGGGAACTGAGCAACCTGCCCGTCGCGATCGGCGTCGGCGCGACCCTATTCGTCGCACTGGTCACGGTGCGAGCGCGCTGGCTGAACGACGGCCGAGTCTTCCGCATACTGATTTTCCTGCTTGTGGGGCTGTGTTATTTCGTGATCACGTGGCTCGGCTCGCGGTCGTGGTGCGGCTGGCCGGGGGCGTTTTTCGTGACGCTCTTTCTGCTGGCCGCCTGGCCGCTCGGTCTGCGGTACGCGTTCCCGGGGCCGACCGCCCATCTGCTCCGTTCGACGAACGCCCGAATCATCGACCCGGCCCTGTGTCGAAAGTATCCGTTCCATGGCGTGGCGATCGCGTTCCTGCTGCTCGGAGCGCTTGCCCTGTTCGTCCTGCCGATGGCGTTCGAGGCCGTCCGGTCGCCGATGATTCTGGGCTGTTTCCTCGTCTTTCTGTTCGTGGCGCTGTACGGGTTCGTGGCGTATGCAATCGACGACGCGCTGCCGTTCCTCGCGCCCGCCTTGATCGTCCTGGTCGTTTTGAGCGGGATGCCGCGCTACAAGATGCAGTTCCCCGGGCTCGACTACGTTGCACGCGGAAGTTCGCCTTCGCCGCTCCTCGACCTCGAACAGACAGTGAAGCTCGATCGCGATCGGCAACTGCGATTCGATCGGGCCGTCGCTTCGGGCAACGCGGCCGAGGCGGATCGCTTATGGATGGAAGTCGAACGCGAGAACCGCATCCTGCCCGGCAAAGACCTGCGGCCCGGCGTTCGAGCGGCCGGACCGGGGCCGTTGCTCAAGCTCGACGACATCGCCTTCAGCACAATCCCGGCGACGATCTCCGACCTTTCGCAGACCGGCGACCGCAAGCCCATCGGCAAGAAGCCGATGGTCGTACTCGTCGCGTCGGGGGGTGGCATTCGGGCGGCCGTCTGGACGTTCCTGGTGCTCTCGGAACTCGAAGCCCGCTTCGCCGCCGAGGGAATTCCGTTCCCGTATCACGTGCGGCTGATCTCCGGAGCGTCCGGAGGCATGTTCGGGGCGTCGTACTACGTTCGCAGTTTGCGAGCCCCCGGCGAAATGGACTGGGGCCCGAATCGCGGCAACGAGCTCGCCGAGCGGATGGACAAGCTCACGGGCGATTGGCTGACGCCGTTGTGCGAACGGATGGTCCTGAACGATGTGCCCGGCTTCCTGTCGCCGTTCCCGGCCCATACCGATCGCGGTATCGCCCTCGAAGCGGCCTGGTCGAACGGGCTCGATGGCGAACTCGACATGTCGTTTCAAGAAATCGGCCGACGCGAGCGCGAGGGTTGGTGCCCGTCGATCGCGTTCTCGCCGATGATTGTCGAGGACGGCCGACGACTCTTGATCAGCAACCTCGATCTGCGTTACCCCGCGAGCAACGATGGCCACTTGCTCGAACCCGACCCGAATCGACCGGCCGCGCTCGCCGAACAAAACCGCAACTATTCGCACGAAGCGCTCGAACTGTTCCGCATGTTCCCGGGTTCTCGCAATCGCTTCGCTCTGAGCACGGCCATTCGCATGAGCGCGAGCTTTCCGTTCCTGAGCCCGGCCGTGCCGTTGCCGACCAATCCCCGCCGACGCGTCGTCGATGCGGGGTATTTCGACAACTACGGAGTCAGCCTCGCTGCTTCGTTTCTGTTCAGCAAGAAGAGCGCGATCTGGTTGAAGGAGAACGTCTCGAAGGTCGTGTTGATTCAGATTCGCGATGGCCAAAGCGACGACGAACGGCGCCTGGAAGCGATCCCGGATACGGCCACGCGCGGCAAAGGGATCGGCTCGCTCGTTTCGCGTTCGCTGGAAGAGTTGACGTCGCCGCTCGAAGGCTTGAACAACGGCCGCGTGGGCACGTGTTCGTTCCGCAACGACGGCCTGCTCGAGTTGCTGAGTACGTACTTCGAGCAATTGCGCGGCGAGCCGGGATCGGGGCAAATCCCCCATCGCCAGCGCTTCTTCACGGTGGTGAACTTCGAGTTCGCCGGCCACGCGGCCCTGTCGTGGCACCTGTCGAACGGTGAACGTGCCCAGATTCGCCGGTCGTTCACGGACGCCGAGGGGGCGGACAAACTGCGTAAGAAAATCGACGACTTGTTGGAATGGTGGAAGGCCGACGTGTGGGAAGCGCCGCCGGATAAGACGCGAGTCGTTGGGCGTGCGGCGAAGTGACTTCACGATCGAGTCCGTTCATCCCGTGGCGTTCGGCATTGAAAGACACCCGAGGCTGGTGGTATGTTTTCCTTTGAGCCGAAGTGACTTGGACGGATGGAGTGAGCATGACGCTGCATCTCGAAGATGTCGAATTCTTCGTTCCCGCCTGGGTCGGGGACATCGATTCTTTTCGTCAATGGACTGAAGAGCCCGATTTTCCCGAGGCCGGCAATATCTGGTGGCTTTGCGGCGAGGTGTGGGCCGACATGAGCAAAGAACAGGTCTTCACCCACGTCGGAGTCAAGGGCGCGATTTTCGCCGAACTCTTTGCAATCACCAAAAAGGCTCGCCTGGGCCGAATGTTCACGGACGGAATTCTGCTCAGCAATTTCGAGGCGGACATCTCGGGCAACCCGGACGCGATGTTTCTTTCCAAGGACACGCTCGCGTCGGACCGTGTTCGGCTGATCGAGGGAGCGCGGGGCGGCTGCACCGAGATTCAGGGCTCACCCGACATGGTCCTGGAAGTCGTGAGCGACAGTTCCGAGACGAAAGACCTGAAGATCCTTCGCCGCGCCTACTGGCGGGCCGGAGTTTCCGAGTACTGGGTCGTCGACGCGCGTAAACGAATCGTGAAGTTCGACGTGTTTCGGCGTGGGCCACGCGGGTTCGTTCGGACTACTCCGAATGGCGGCTGGATCATGTCCGAAGTCTTCGGGCGTTCGTTTCGGTTCGTCCGCACTCCCGGAGCCGATCCGCCCGACTTCGACCTCAATGTCCAATGACAATGCGGTTTCGACTCGGCAAACCGATCGCAATCACTCGCCCGTCACGAACGTATTGTCGATCAGCCGAGTCGTGCCGAAGTAGACGGCGAGGGCCGCGAGGGCGGGTCGGTCGAGGGTCGACATTGATTCGAGTAGGTCGGCACTCACGACTCGGGCGTAGTCCAATCGAGCACCGGGGGCGTTCGCGACCGTCTCGGTCATGGCCGCTTCGAGAACCGCCACCGATCGTTCGCCGCCTTCGACCAGGGCCTCGACTCGCCGCAACGCTCGATGCAGGCAGGTGGCGTTCAGACGTTGGGTTGGATCGAGGTAACGATTGCGCGAACTCATCGCCAAGCCATCCGACTCCCGGACCGTCGGGTGAACGCGCACGGCGATCGGCAAATTCAAGTCGGCGACCATGCGCTTGATGATTAAGGCTTGCTGTGCGTCCTTCTGTCCGAACACCGCCACGTCGGGCCGCACGATATTGAACAGCTTCGCGACGACGGTCGCCACGCTGCGGAAGTGACCCGGCCGACTCGCTCCACAAAGGACCTCTTGCAGGCCCGTTACTTCCACGAAAGTACGTGCTTCGAGCGGGTACATCTCGGCCGGCGTCGGCGCGAAGATCAGATCGGTTCCGACGGCCGCACAGAGTTCCCGGTCGGCGTCGAAGGGCCGGGGATAGCGCGAGAAATCTTCCGTTGGACCGAATTGCGTCGGGTTCACGAAGATCGAGACAACCGTGAAGTCTGATTCGCTTCGGGCGGCTCGAATCAGTGCGAGGTGGCCCGCGTGCAAGGCCCCCATGGTGGGCACGAAGCCGATTCGTCGCCCCACGGACCGAGCCGTCTCGACGGCGGCCCGACATTCGGCGATCGAAGTGGCGACCGGGGGAAGGTTCACTTGGTCACCCCGCCCATATCGCCGCCCGGCGTGACGGCCCGGCCGAGCAATTGTTCCAGGTACGACCGTGGCTCGGTTGGCCCGAGCCGAAGCTCGCTCGCCGTCCGGGCGAGCAATTCCAGGGCCTTCGCGGCACCGGCCTCTTCGGCGACAATCTCCAATTCCACGAATCGGCCAACGCCTTCAACGTCGTCGAAGCACACGTGCATCGTCAAATCGTCGCGAATCAATTCGTAGATGCGTCGATGCTTCCGAACGACGGCCACCGCCCGGTAGCCGAGATGCTCGAACAGTTTCAAGTATGCGGCCGCCCGAGCGTCGCCCGGTGGACATGGCACTTCGAGTTCAGTCCGCGTCTTGGTGGTTCGGTCCCGGCGTGGGCCCTTGTAAGTCAGGAAATTCTCTTGGCCGATGCGCCGCAAACGCAACGCCTCGTCCGTCCGCGCGAAGTCGCGGTCGGGGGCGTTGAGATAGTGGTCGGCTTCCGCCCGGTCGGCGATCAACGTGGCCCCCCACTCCCGGAGTTGGGCCTCGATGGCGGGCCCGTCCGTCCATCGGTATTTCGCTTCGACTTCGAGCATGATTTGGCCTCGCGACCGTAGAATTATGGAATCGAACTGTGTCCGGGAACTCACGAGCGTTCGAGCGATGCCTCAGTGGATCACCGTTGGCTCGGTTTCGGAATTCGCGGACGGTTCGGCCCGCGTGGTCGCCGGGCCGAGCAAGCGAATCGCCGTCTTTCGATCGGGCGACGAGTTCTTCGCGATCGACGACATGTGCCCGCACGCGGGGGCGTCTTTGGCCGGCGGGTTCGTCGAGGATGGCATCGTCACGTGTCCGTGGCACTACTGGCGATTCCGACTTTCGGACGGGGCCTGGGCGGACAACCCCCGGATCAAGACGGGCTGCTATCGGGTCGAAGTGGCGGATGAGGCGGTCCGACTCGAAGTCCCGGACCCACCAACGGTTCCGAGTGTCGGACCTGCTTGACTGAGGCCCACTTTGGCCGTAGTCTGTCCGGGCGCGCCGCAAGAATTCTCGCCTCGCGGCGAATGGCTCGGTAACACCATTCCTTCTTCAAACCGAAGCGGAACTCATGTCCACTCCCGTAGCACCGGCGACGAAATTGGGCGAATCCGTGCCCGCACGCGATGAGATTCGCGTCTACAGTCACTCGAACCTGTTCTACTGGTGGCCGGTTTGGTTCTTCGGGTTGATCTTCGCCATGTTGACCTGGATCGATGGCGGTCGACTGGCGATCGTCCACCACGATTCGCTCCTCGTCCGCGAAAAGGTCATGGTCAACGGCGCGGAAAAAACGCAGTCGCGGATTCTCTCGCCCGACGACGGCTATCGCATGGACAAGGTCGTCGCGACGGCCACCGACTCGGAACGAGACGCGTTGACCAAGGAAGGCGTCTCGGTGCCCGCCGGCGCGGAACTGAAGTCGATCAAGCCGCGCGTCAGTCATCGCTCGTGGATGGGGCCGAGTTTCCTGTTCATCATGCTGTTGGTCGTCGTGATCACGAACGTACCGCTCCGCGGGCTCTGGTCGTTGATCGTCTTGATCGGCATGGTCGTGGCGGCCCTGTTGATCAGCCTGTTCGGCTGGTGGGACGACATCTTCCAGGCGCTCGGTGGGTTGCACGTGTTCGTGAACATGGCGGGCTATTTGCTGATCGCGCTCGTGCTGGTCGTTCTTTGGGTCGTCTCGGTGTTCATCTTCGATCGCCGGTCGTACATCGTGTTCACGCCGGGTCAGATTCGCGTGTGCGAGGAGATCGGTGGGCGCGAACGCGTTTACGACACAACGGGCCTGACCATCGAGAAACACCGCGACGATTGGTTCCGGCACATCATCCTGGGCTTCGGAACCGGCGACATGACGATTCGAACGGCCGGGGCCGATCGGCACGAGATCGTGATGCCGAACATCGCCTTGATCGGCTTCAAGATCGATCCGATCCAGCATTTGATTCGGCAACGTCAGATCGAAGTGGAAACCCGCCCGCCGGCTTGATGTGAACTGTGTGGCCGGCCTCCACGAGGCCGGCCACATTCGACCTTACTTGTCTTCGAGCGGCACCTTGATCTTCTGCAGGTAGTAGCCCTTCTTGGCGTCCTCGGCCTTCTCGGCCAGGAACTTCTCGGCCGACTCGAGCTGATTGAACGGGAACGTCTCAATCTGCTTGCTCGAGTTATCGAAGATCACCCAGACCGCCTTCTGGCGAACGGCCTTCTTGGCGGCGCGAGCGCGCTTCGGGGCGGGGGCCTTCTTCGGCTTAACCTTCTTCTTTTTCTTTTTCGGGGCGTCTTCGTCGTCATCGTCCCCGGCATCTTCCTCATCGGCGTCTTCTTCCGCTTCGGCATCCGGTTTCGCTTCTTCGTCGCCTTCTTCCTCGTCCTCGTCTTCGTCTTCCTCGTCCTCGTCCGTTTCTTCCTCTTCGGGCTTCTCAGTCTCTTCTTCCGCGTCGGTGCGCTGGGCTTTGCGATCGATCGTGCGTCGGCGGCCGGCCATTCGGTTTCTCCCGTGCGGAGCGTTGCCCCATTCTCAATCTCAGAAGGATATTGCGACGGCCCACGGAAAGCAACGGGGGCCGCCGGCCCCCGCCGATTCGCCTCTCCGAGAGTTTGGTCGCCGCGACCCCGGCCTCGCTCGAACCGCTACGCGGTTCTGCGCTCGACCGGGGTCGCGGTGGCAAGTCGGGTCGAGCAGCAATTGCCCGGTGCTGGTCATCGATTGGACACCGGCACACCCGAGTCATTGCGAATCGCGTGCGAATACGGTGCTTCGCCGCCGGCGCGGCGATTGCAATGTCCGATCGAGACGCATCCGGTTCCTCGCCGAAGGTCCACGCCATGACTCGATTCGCTTTCACCGCCGGGCTCTGCCTCGTGTTCGCGTCGGCCGCTCGGGCCGAAGAGCCACGGGCGGACGTGGCCGAAAACACTCGCAAGGGGCTGGAGTGGCTCGCCAAGAACCAGAACAAGACGGAGGGTACCTGGGAGGCGCACGGTGGCCAATACCCGACGAGCATGACCGCCATGGCCGGCCTAGCGTTGCTCATGGAAGGCTCGACCATGCGCGAAGGAAAGTACTCCCCGAACATCCGCAAGGCCGTCGAATGGTTCATGAAACGGTCGCAGCCGAACGGCTTGCTCGGCAACCCGAACAACCCGACGGAAGCGAGTCGATACATGTACGGCCACGGCTTCGGCCTGTTGTTCCTCGCCAGCGTCTACGGCGAGGAAGAGGACGAGAAGCGGCGGGCCGACCTCGAACGAATTCTGACCAAGGCCGTCGAGTTTTGTGGCAAGGCCCAGACGGACCTTGGCGGGTGGGGCTACGTCTCGGCGAGCGAAGGGGGTCAATTCGACGAAGGGTCGGTGACAATCACACAACTCCAACCGCTCCGGGCAGCCCGCAACTCGGGCATCGTCGTGCCAATGGAGATCATCAACAAGTCGATCGAATACTTGAAGAAGTCCACGACATCGAATGGCGGTGTGATCTACTCGTTGTTCCAGGGTACGAGCGGCGAACGACCGCCACTGACGGCGGCCGCTGTCGCCTGCGCGTTCAGCCAAGGAGAGTACAAGTCCGACTTGGCCAAGAAGTGGCTCAAGTACTGTCAGCGAAACATCCCCTTCGGCACGGCCCGAATGGCGCACGACGAATACCAGAATTACTACTTTTCGCAGGCGATGTACGTGCTCGGCGACGATGGCTGGGAGCGGATGTTCGGCGAGAAGAACGGCATGAAGTGGAGCGAGTTCCGCAAAATCATGTTCGAGTACATCAAGAGCAGCCAGGCGGCCGACGGATCGTGGAACGGCGGTTACGCCGGCCAGGTGATGGCCACGTCCGTCAACTTGACGATCTTGCAACTCGAGAACAACGTGTTGCCGATTTACCAACGCTGACCATTGATTGATGGATGCGAAGTGATGGAATCGGTTCGCCGCCACGCGCTCGATCGGAACGCGCGGCGGCCACCTCGCCTCTCACAAGTTCATCCCCGTCAGGAACTCCACGTTCGTCTTCGTGCGCTTCATGCGGTTGACGAGCATTTCCATCGCTTCGACCGGGTTCATGTCCGCCAGCACGCGGCGGAGCAGGCGCGAGCGATCGAGTTCTTCCGCGTGCACGAGCAGCTCCTCCTTGCGGGTGCCCGAACGGTTCACGTCGATGGCCGGCCAGACGCGCTTGTCGACCAGGCGACGGTCGAGGTGCAACTCCATGTTGCCCGTGCCCTTGAACTCTTCGAAGATCACGTCGTCCATGCGCGAGCCGGTGTCGATCAAGGCGGTCGCCAAGATCGTGAGCGAACCACCTTCTTCAACGCTTCGAGCGGCGCCGAAGAATCGCTTCGGCTTCTGCATGGCGTTCGAGTCGAGGCCGCCCGATAGGAGCTTGCCGCCACCGGGGGCTTCGGTGTTGTGGGCTCGCGCCAGCCGCGTGATCGAATCGAGCAGGATCACCACGTGCTTCTTGCGTTCGACGAGGCGCTTGGCCTTTTCGAGCACGATCTCGCTCACGTGGATGTGCTGATCGGGCGGCTCGTCGAACGTGCTGGCCACGACCTCGACATTCGGCCCGACGACCACGCGCTGCATGTCCGTCACTTCTTCCGGCCGTTCGTCGACCAGGAGGATGATGACATAAACGTCTGGCGAGTTCTTCTGGATCGAGAGCGCCATGCGTTGCAGCAGCACGGTCTTGCCGGCCCGGGGCGGCGAGACGATCAGGCCACGCTGGCCCTTGCCGATCGGCGTGACGATGTCGACCACCCGACCCATCAGTTCGTCCGGAGCCGTCTCGAGGATGAACCGGGCGTTGGGATGGAGCGGCGTCAGGTCTTCGAAGTTCGTGACCGTGGCCGTCTCGTCCGGCGAACCGCCGTTGACAAGTTCGACCTGCATCAAGGCGAAGTTGTCCTGGCCTTCGATGGGCAGACGAATCGGCCCCTCGACGACGAGCCCGGTCTTCAGGCCCATGCGGCGGATCTGGCTCGGCGAGACGTAAATGTCTTCCGGCGAGGCCAGATAACTGTGCGCCTGACTGCGCAAGAAGCCGTAGCCGTCGGGCAGAACTTCGAGCGTGCCGGAGCCCCGGACGACTTCGCCGCGCTCGATCTGTCGGCGGACGATGCCGACGATCAATTGGGCTCGGTTCATGCCGGTGTGTTCGGCGATGCCTTCGCGCTCGGCCAGCGCGAACAGCTTCGGCATGACGAGTCGGTAGAGATCGTCGAGCCGGGAGGCCGGCCCCGGGGTCGGAGCGGACCCGTCGGCGGGCGGTGGCGCGGGCTTGCGCATGACCGGGCCGGAGGGTGGCGGGCCAACGGGTCGGCGGGCCACGGGACGGTCGTCGGGATGAGACGGTTGGCCGGGCGTTGGGACGCGACGGCGCACGGGAGCGGACCGTTGCGGCCCTTCGTCGCGATCGGCGACGGGCATGACAGAATCCTCGGTGATCGGAAAAGTGTTACAGTCGTTGTCGAGCAAGGCGAAGTTAGGGATGGCGTGCCACGCTTCCATGCGGGTCGGTCACGGCCCCGACAGAATTCTCCCGCCAACAATGGGTTGGCCAAGGCCAACTGCCAAAGAGGCGGAATGAGGTAGTCCGAGCCGTAAAGATGCAACAGACGCGCCGTTCTGGCGCGAGAAAGTGGCTTGTCGATCCCTCTTGGATCAGCGGCCCACGATTCAGATGGTGATTCTACCAGACGTGTCAACAGTTTCCAGAGGAATTTTCCGATCGGGGCGAAATTGGGGGCCGCTACTTGCGGGGAGCCGAAAGGGCGTCCAACGCTTACTTCGCTTTCAATTCCCGAATCGCCTCGGCGGCCTGTTGCGTGAGCGGATCTTTCGGGCAATTCTTGGCTAGCGCCTCTAAGAGGGGCACGGCGTTCGGGAAGTGCCGATGAAGCCCTTTGCAGAACCGCACGACCCGAAAGGCCGGATTGTCCTCCGGGGCACGGGCAATCAGCCGGAGCACCGCGTTCACCTGCTCGGGAGATCGCGACCGGCCGGCACGCAGAAGTTCCGTCGCCCGAGGACCGAGACGTGTCAACTGCTCGACGGCGTAAAGCCGAGTTTTTGCATCGTCAGACTCGAGTCTCTCGATCAGCTCCTGGACCTGGATCGCCTGGACTGGGGGCCGGAAGGCGGCCGCCTCGGCCAGCAGCCTTTCCCGAGCCGGGGACGGGAAGGCGTCCGGGAAGACGACAAAGCAGGCGAAACGCGTCAGGGGGTTCGGGCACTCGCGCATCCATCGATAATCATTCGGGCCGACTTCAATTCGGCGATTGACGGCGTGAAGGGTCATGACCCATTCCATCGGGTCTGTGTTCTTGGCATCGGAAAGGATGTCAAAGATATTCTTGCGAACGGCCTCCGTCGGTAGGCGCTCCGCGAACCACGCGCAGACCGCCTTCTCCTCGCCCGCCTTCGCCAGGCGCACCGCGAGCGGGACCAAGTCGGGTAGGTCCGACGCCTCCACTCCGGTCAACGCGAGTTCGACGTCTCCATCCTTGTCAAAGGCGTCCTCCAGTGCCTTCCGCACCTCGGCGATGGACTTGGGATTCCTCGGCTTGACGTGGACCTTGAACTCCTTGCCGAGGTCGGCGAGCGTGGGCGGCGGGTCGCGGTCCTCGGCC
>JANLUE010000893.1:0-6942 GCA_031363325.1 Gemmataceae bacterium | reverse complement strand
GTCAGCGACGCCGACACGATTCCTTACTCCTATCTCGTTCCGCTTGGCAAACAAAAAGACCCATCGACGTGGAGTGCGGAGTTGTTCGAACTGAAGAAGACACGCACTGGGACGGCGAACAAGCCGTGAATTCTTGTCGTTATGTCCAGATGGCGTCAGTATCTGCCGAACAAAGGAATCTTCAATGGCTCTTCGATTCCGGCTTGGACTACGTCTCGAACGGCTCGAGGATCGTGCTGTACCAAGCACCGTGAGCGCTGGTCCACTCGGAATTCAAGTGTATGATGCGACGGGAGCTCCTATCGAAGGACTTACCGGCGACGGAATCTACGTTGGCCAAATCGAGTCGTTTCGAGTACCCAAGAAAGATTTTGACAACAGCTATCATCCGCAGGTGAATCCATCGCAAGTTTTCTATTTAGACAAGCCGGCTGAGCTTAACAAGAACACTGGAACTCATGCCGTCCGAGTGGCTGGCGTGATGGTTGCGGAGGTGAACAACCAAGCATCGGGAATAGCGCCCAAAGCAAAACTCCTCAGCGCGGCACGAGGTACGACGGTTCCAAACAAGGGCAAAGACACATTTGTCGATCCAGTAACGCAACAGAACATTGCGCTACGGAATCAAGGAGCGGGAAAAATCGGTGTTCCGGTCATCAATATGAGCCTTGCTCAATTGCCGGGTCAATTGAACGGAAATTCTCTCGCAACATTGTCCGTCGATTACTTCTCTTCAAAGTTTGATGTCCTGTTCACGCAGTCGCCCCACAATACTTTGCCGGATCACGTGCCTGCCGATTCCTACAACGGACTTGCCGTGCTGCGTGCTCGGGCGGACGGTCCGACCAAGCCTTTCTATCGCGTCGACGAGAAAGCGGATGTATCGGTTGGCTCCGGCGGTCGGCGTCTCGCGTTGTTGATCGCACCGGGAATTGAAGTGATGATGCCGGAATTGAACGGTATAGCGGCTTTGTATCGACCGTATAGTGGCAACAGTTATGCCGCACCACACGCCGCCGGCGTGGTCGCATTGCTTCAGGAATACGTTTGGTCGAAGTCAAATTGGGATCAGCCGACCAAGGAGGCGGCGCGGCATCACGAATTGATGAAAGCTGTCCTTCTCAACTCCGCCGAGAAGTTGGAAGGTGTGCTGGAGGCGACCCGAACGGTTGAGAGCCCCTCCGGGCGCACGTGGCTGGAATCGGATGCGCGAGACGACAAAAAGGCCAATAACGATATTGGGCGAATCGAGCCAATCGCGCAAACTTTTGGCGCGGGTTTCCTTAACGCAGCCCGTGCAGTCAAACAGTTGAAGGGCGGTCGATTCAAGCCGGAGGACGAGGTCGCGGGCCCGGTCGGCGCGATCGGTTGGGATTACAACGTGATGGCGACTGCCAATACGTTCAAGAAATACAAGCTGCCGAAACTGAAGGGCGGGAGCTTCATTTCCGCCACCGTGCAATGGGATCGAAAGATCGGCGCGCCTCCGGGTGCGGCGTTTGAACCCGGTGAAACATTCGGCGAGGCCGAATTGCCCAACCTCAATCTGTACCTGATGCCGGCGGGAGAGACTGACCTCACCAAGAATGTGTGGTCGTCGATCAGCACCAAATACAATCTCGAACATTTTCTATTCCGGCTCGACGACAAGGACGCGGCCTACGAACTCTGGGTCGAACAGAAAACGGGCGGCACTTCGCCTTATGGCCTCGCGTGGTGGAGCGAGGCGGCGGGGCCGGTCAAGAAGAAGATCGAGGGGAAAGAGTGGAAGGATGGCTCGGGGGATGGGCTGCGGCAGGCGAACGAACCGTCGCTGAGCAACGTCAAGGTAACGCTTTGGAACGCTTCGACGAACGAGAAACTCGATACGCGCTGGACGGACGACGAGGGCGAGTATTCGTTCCAGTCCGTCGACCCGGGATCGTACTACGTACGTTTCGAGGCCCCATTCGAACACGCTTTCGTGACGCCAAACGTCGGTACGGACGACACGATCGACAGCGATGCGGTTCCGACGGCCGGCAACGCGTTCATTGGGCAGACGGGCACAATCGTCGTCTCGACCTTCGATGTGACAAACGTTGACGCGGGCTTTGTCGAATTGAACTACGGCTCCGTTGGAGATCGAGTCTGGATCGACCACAACGAGAATGGAATTCAGGACGCGGATGTTCCGGTGTTTCCCGGCTTGAGTCCGCAGAATGTACGGGTTGAGTTGTACAAAGCCGATGGAGCGTTCGTGGCCGGCACGGTGACCGCGGCCGACGGGTCGTACAACTTCCCCGACGTCGCGCCGGGGGACTATTATGTGCAATACGAACTTCCGGCTCGATTCGCGTTTAGCCCCAAGGACCAGGGCTCGAACGATTCGCTCGATAGTGACGTCAATCCGACCACCGGCCGGACGGACGATTTTCACGTCAGTTTGTCGGAAGCCAAAACAAACGTCGACGCCGGTCTTCGAATTGTCGGAGCTTCCATCGGCGATCGACTCTGGTTCGATCAGGACGCCGATGGGTCGCAGGACACGGAAGAGTTCAGCGGCGCGTCCGAAGTTTCTGTGAAACTCTATACGTCGACCGGCACACTTGTTGGCGAGACCGAGAGCGACGAAAGCGGCCGTTACCTGTTCCCGACGGTCGCACCGGGTTCGTATTACCTCGAATTCGGTCGGCCGGACGCGACCGTCTTCACGACTCCCGATGTCGGTGTTGACTCCGCCGACAGCGATGTCACCAACCCGACGAATGGCCGAACGGCGACCTTCACCGTCGCACTGGGTGACGTGAAAGACAACCTCGACGCCGGGTATCTGTTCGCGAGCATTGGCGACCGAGTTTGGAACGATGCGAACCTAAACGGACTTCAAGATGCGGGTGAAGCGGGCGTCGGCGATGTCGAAGTCCGGCTTTTCAACGACCTTGGCGTCCAGGTCTCAACGACATTCACCGACGGTTCCGGCGCGTTCGCGTTCGACAACTTGTACGCGGGCACGTACCGCGTCAACGTCGTGCGGCCCGTGGGAACGGCCTTCACGTCCCAGGATGTCGGAACGAACGATGCGATTGACAGTGATGTCTCACTGGGCGGCGATTCCGCCTGGATCACCGTGGCCACGGGCGAGCAACGCACGAACGTGGACGCAGGCTTCGTGCCGGTGACCGTGAGTGTTTCGGACGTGTCCGTGACCGAAGGTCATAGCGGAACGACTTATGCGAATTTCACCGTGTTCTTGTCCGCCGCCGCTCCGACGACAGTTTCCGTGAACTACGCTACGGCTTCCGGTACCGCGTCTTCGGGCAGTGATTTCGGTTCGCAGTCGGGCACGCTGACGTTTAGTCCTGGCGAAACCTCCAAGACCGTAAGCATCCCAATTTATGGCGATACGAAATACGAATACAACGAAACGTTTGCACTCAATCTATCGAGCGTCACTGATGCAGTGCTACTGGATGCGCAGGGAATCGGAACCATCCTGAATGACGATTCCGTCCCAGCCATCGCGATCTCGGATGTCAGTCACATCGAGGGCAATTCGGCTTCGCAAAACTATGTGTTCGTCGTCACGCTGTCGAACGGCAGCCAACCGACAGTCTCCGTGAGCTACTCCACCGCCGCGGGCACGGCGAACAGTTCCGATTTCACCGCCGCGTCCGGAACGTTGACGTTTGGGGATGGGGAAGTGGCCAAGACGGTCACTGTGCAAGTGGCCGGTGACACGTCCGAGGAGGACCACGAGACATTTTCCGTCGTGCTCTCGAACCCGGTCATCGGAGCGTTCGGCGACTCGACGGGAATCGGCACAATTCTCAACGACGACACGTCCATCGCGATCGCGGACGTGAGTCAATTGGAAGGGAATAGCGGCTCCACTCCGTTCAATTTCTCGGTCACGTTGACTAAGCCGAGCGCGCTGGCCGTGTCGGTGGCTTACCAGACGGCGAATGGCACCGCGACGACCGCCAACGGCGACTACACATCCACTTCCGGAACCCTCAACTTCGCGGCCGGCGAGACGACAAAAACAGTCGCCGTGCAAGTGACCGGTGACACCACTTATGAGACGAACGAGACTTTCGTCGTCAACCTGTCGAGCGCCGTCAACGCGGCTTTGCCCGACAACCAGGGCCAAGGTACGATTCAAAACGACGATCCTCAGCCCAGCATTTCCATCAACGACGTGGCAATGCCCGAAGGGAATTCCGGCACGACCTCGTTCGTTTTCACGATCAGTCTCAGCAATCCAAGTTATCAATCTGTGGCAGTGAACTTCGCGACGACAAACGGAACGGCGACATCGGGTTCCGATTACGGTTCTTCGAGCGGGACGATCACATTCAATCCTGGCGAGACGAGCAAAACGATCACCGTCACGATCTACGGCGACACGCTCACGGAATCGAACGAGATCTTCTACGTCAACCTGTCCAACGCGATCAACGCGACGCTACTGGACGGCCAGGGGATTGGTACGATCGTGAATGACGATTCCGGCGGCGGTGGAACCGGGCGATAGTGGAACTTCTCCCGCCGAACTCCGACGGGTATCTGGAAGAGGAGCTCGCCCCCTCCGGAATGTTGCAAAACGTTACTGAACAACACAAGATCGACGTTGTTTACTCTTCGTTCGGCTTCGCTCTTGAATCCGACGGCCGAGTTGTCCGTCGACCAGAGGCCGGCGTGTCCCTTCGAGAGGGTTTCGCGCCTAGAATATCTCCGCAAGGGATTCGCCTGCGTTGAGGATCGACATGTCATCGCGCTTCGTTGTCGGGATCGATCTGGGGACCACGAACTCGGCGCTCGCCTACGTCGATACGGGTCGGGGCGGCGATGCGCCCAAGTGCGAAGGGTTGCCGGTCCCGCAAGTCGTTCAGCCGGGATCGGTCGAGGATCGGCCGCTGTTGCCGTCGTTCCTGTATTTGCCGGGCCCGAGCGAACAGCCCGCCGGCAGTTTGAAATTGCCCTGGGACGCGAACCGGGACTATTGCGTCGGCGAGTTTGCTCGCAACTTTGGCTCGCAGGTTCCCACGCGTCTCGTCTCGAGCGCCAAGTCGTGGTTGAGCCATCCGGGGGTCGATCGTCGCGCGCCGATCCTGCCGTGGAAGGCCCCCGAGGGGGGACGCACCGTCTCGCCACTCGAGGCGAGCACGCGGTATCTGAAGCACCTCGCTGAGTCGTGGAACGCCCGTGTCGCCAAGGACGTGGCGGGCCATCGGCTCGAACAGCAAGACATCATCCTCACCGTGCCCGCGTCGTTCGACGCGGTCGCTCGTGAGATCACGGTCGAAGCGGCCCGGGCGGCGGGCTTCGAGAATCTGACCCTACTCGAAGAGCCGCAGGCGGCGTTCTACGCGTGGCTCGATGCCGTCGGCGAGAACTGGCGTGAGCAAGTTCGCATTGGCGATTTGATCCTCGTGGCCGATGTCGGCGGCGGAACGTCCGACTTCACGCTGATCGAAGTGAGTGAGGAGCAGGGCAACCTTTCGCTCACGCGCCTGGCCGTCGGCGATCACTTGCTCTTGGGCGGCGACAACATGGACCTGGCCTTGGCCCATCTGGCGGGCCAGGCGTTCACGGCCAAGGGTGCGAAGCTCGACGCCGCCCAGATGTTGCAACTCGCGCACAGCGCTCGCGCCGCGAAGGAGACGATCCTCGGCAAGGCGGGCACCAACTCCGCGCCGGTCACGGTCCTTGGTCGCGGTAGCAAGGTGATCGGCGGCACGTTGAAGGGGGAACTTTCGCGGGCCGATGTCGAGCGCGTCATTCTCGATGGCTTCTTCCCCGAGTGTCCGCGCGACGCCGAGCCGGTCCGCCAGCGAACGACCGGCCTCCAGGAACTTGGCCTGCCGTACGTCGCCGACGCGGCCGTCACCAAGCACTTGGCGTACTTCCTCGCGCGGCAGGCCGAACATCTCGCCAATCGCGAAGCGCCGAAGGGTCGCAAGAAAAAGGCCGCCCCGACCGGCTTGCCAACGGCTCTGCTCTTCAACGGCGGTGTGTTCAAGGCGCAGCCGTTGCGCGATCGACTTCACTCGGTGCTGAGCAAATGGGCCAAGGACGCGAAGGGCGAAGCGGTGCGGACGCTCGAAGGAACGGACCTGGACCTTTCGGTGGCGCGCGGGGCGGCGTACTACGGGCTCGTGCGCCGCGGCAAGGGCGTGCGAATTCGCGGCGGTACGGCCCGCGCATATTACATCGGCGTCGAGACCGCGACGCCAGCCGTCCCCGGCATGCCCCGGCCGATGAAGGCCCTATGCGTCGCCCCGTTCGGCATGGAGGAAGGGACCGAGGCCGACATGCCGGGCCAGGAGTTCGGGCTCGTAACTGGAGAACAAGTCGAGTTTCGTTTCCTGGGCTCAAGCGTTCGACGCGAAGACGCGGCCGGCACAATGGTCGAGGACTGGCAGGGCGAAGTCGAGGAGTTGAGCCCGGTGTCGGCGACGCTCGAAGGCCAACCCGGCCGAGTCGTCCCGGTCCATCTGCACACGAAGGTCACGGAGGTAGGCCAGCTCGAAGTGTGGTGCCAGAGCCGCGACGGTAAGGAACGCTGGAAGTTGGAATACAGCGTGCGCGAACGGGATGGAGACTAGCGATGCCGATCCACGATTGGACCCGTGTGCCCTCGGGGATGTTTCACCACTTCCACCAAGATTGGTCGGTTGAGATTGCGCGAGCGCTAAATCGCGGTCGCTTGCCCAAAGAATATTCCGCCTTGGTCGAGCGGCGGACCAACTCGCCGATCGTTCGCCGAACCTCCAATAAGGCGTACGCCGACCGTGCCAATCGCGTGGTCGTCAAGCATCGCATGGGCCCAATTGTCTCCGTCATTGAAATCGTATCGCCCGGCAACGAGGATACCCGCTCGGCGCTAATCGAATTCGTCAAAGAATCGATCGAGCTTCTTCGCGATGGAATTCAGTTGCTGATTGTCGATCTGAATCC
>JANLUE010000851.1:0-2282 GCA_031363325.1 Gemmataceae bacterium | reverse complement strand
TCGGCGGGCCAATCAACTGGTACTCGCTCGGCGTGTCGTCGGCCGTGACGCTCGCGCTCACGACCTTTGGCTTGGCCTACTTCCGCCGCATGGAGCGAACGTTCGCGGATGTGATTTAATCCGACCAGGCCGTGCCCTTTTCTTGACATGTGTTCTTTTGTATATTATTATGGTCAGTGGTGTGACTTTGGGCCGTGAAGTGAACAAACCAGGAGAGAACAGCCTCAAACATCGACCGCGTAAGCAATTCCGATTCAGGCGAGCCGTAAACGCCGACCGGATCAACACTTCTGGCGAAAATGACACGAAATGACACGAAATGACACAAATTTTTACAGATGTTATTTTGCGGATCCCCTCCCGCGGTGGAGCGTCACCCGAGGGGCTACTAACGCCCCTCGGCTCGCCTTGAACAAAATGGACGAATGAAACCCGCCATCCGAGTCGATCGATTGTCGAAGGCCTACCCGCTGCTGGCGCGTGGGCCGGATCGCAATTTGTCCGAGAACATTCGACACCATGTGGGTCGAGTGGTGCGGACGCTCGGCGGGCGAGGGCCGGGTGACCGCGACGAGTTTTGGGCCCTGAAAGATGTGTCGTTCGAGATTCAGCCAGGCGAGGTCGTTGGATTCGTCGGTCGAAACGGGGCCGGCAAGAGTACGTTGCTCAAGATCCTGAGCCGCATCGTCGAGCCGACGTCCGGGCGGGCCGAAGTTCGCGGCCGACTTGGGAGTTTGCTCGAAGTCGGGACCGGGTTTCACCCGGAATTGAGTGGCCGGGAGAACGTGTTTCTGAACGGCTCGATCCTCGGCATGACCCGCCGCGAGATTAAGGCGAAGTTCGACGAGATCGTGGCCTTCGCGGACATGGAGAAGTTTCTCGAGACGCCAGTGAAGCGTTATTCCTCCGGGATGTTCGTGCGCCTGGCGTTCGCCATTGCCGCTCATTTGCAACCCGAAGTGTTGATTGTCGACGAGGTGTTGGCGGTCGGCGACGCGCCGTTTCAGAAGAAGTGCCTGGGCAAGATGCAGGATGTCTCGCGCGAGGGTCGGACGGTCCTATTCGTGAGCCACGACCTGACGGCCGTCCGGCGACTGTGTACGCGGGCCGTGCTACTCTCGAAGGGGGAGGCGATTCGCATCGGGCCGACGGGTGAGGTGATCGCCGAGTATCTGTCCCGCGAATCGGTCCTGACGCCGCCGGGTGAGACGATCGATCTGGCCGGCTTCCGCCGCCGGGGCAGCGGGGCGGCCATGCTGACTCGATTGACGTTCGATGGCGGCTCGGGCGATTCGCCCGTCTACTCGGGTGGCTCGTTGCACGCCCGCATTGAGATCGCGGCGGACGAACCGGTCGTGGCCGATAGCATCGCCGTCACGATTTCCGACCGCACAGGCTTTCGGCTGATCAATGCGGACACGGTTCGGCTCGATCGACCCGTGTCGCTCCGGGCCGGGACGAACGCGCTCGAGTTGACGATCCGCTCCGTGAATCTGCAACCGGGTACCTACACACTTGGCTTGCGGCTCGCCCGTTGGCCCGAAGCGGTGTTCGATGCGATTGATACCGTGTGCGATATCGAAGTCGTCCCGAACCCGGCCGATGGAAGTATTCGGCCAATCGCGGACGGCGCGGTGCGATGCGACTTGGAATTGATTGTCAGCTCCTCAATTCACTAATCACAGAGATCACACAGGAGTCTTGATGATAGGTGCCAAACGAATTTGATTCCACTATCGAATTGAATTGTGAAATCGGCAAAGATACTTGACCTTGTTCACCGACGCTCTGTGTTCTCTGTGACTCTGTGGTTAGCGGTTTTGTGTTTTGGGTTTGAGCCTTACTGAGGAAAGCGTTTGACCAAACTCGCGCTGATCCTGATTTGCGTTTCTGGGGCCGGCGTGTCGGCGCTGGCTTATACGCCGTTCTTGCCGGTCGCGGTGTACCATGGGTTCGCGGTGTTTCGGCCGCAGTTTATCTGGGGCGATGCCCTGTCGGCGTACCCGGAACTGCCCTGGTCGCTCATCCTAGCACTGATGGGAATCGGGGCCGCGTTCACGTGGCGGGCGGGGTTCTTTCTGGCGCCGCACCGGTTCCCGAACATCGCACTACCGCGCCTGAACCTGGGCCATGGCCTGCTTGCGGTTTACGGGGCCTGGGTCACACTGTCGTATTTCAATGCCGAACGGCCCGATGTCGCTTCAGCGGTGTACTTCGACTATCTGAAAATCTTCTTGATGTTCTTCGTGACGGCCGCCGTCCTGGTCTCGGTTCGTCAAGCG
>JANLUE010000831.1:0-3525 GCA_031363325.1 Gemmataceae bacterium | reverse complement strand
GCGGCGGGCCGAACCGAACGTCGTTCGCCAGGCGAGCCATGTGATCGCGGTTTCGCCGGCCTATCCGAAGTCACTTCGCGAACGCTACCCCGACGTAGCCGAGGATCGCTTCACGACGATTCCGTTCGCCGCCGCCCGCCGGGACTTCGACCTGCTTCGCGAGCGTGGCATCACGCAGCCGATTTTCGATCCGGCCGATGGCTTGCGACACTGGGTCTACCTGGGCCGCGGCGGGGCCGACATGGCTCGCGGCCTTCGTGGATTGTTCACGGCGATTCGCGACCTTCGTGCGATGCTGCCCAAAATGAATCGATTGCGAATGCACTTCGTCGGTACGAGCTACGCGCCCAAGGAACTCGCGAAGAAATCGATCGCCCCAGTCGCCGAAGCGTGTGGCGTCGGGGACATCGTCGACGAACAAACAGACCGATTGCCTTACATGCAGGGGCTGGCTCTATTGCAATCGGCCGACGCGATTCTGATTGTCGGGTCCGACGATCCGGCGTACAGTGCGTCGAAAGTGTACCCATGCATCGCGGCCCATCGGCCAATCCTGGCGATTCTTCACGAAGCGAGTTCGGCCGGGAAAGTGATATCGAACTGTCGGGCCGGCGACGTGATTGGCTTCCGTTCGGGTGAATCGGACACGGAGCTGGCCGCGCGAATCGCACCCGCAATTCGCACATTGGTTAACAGTGAACCTGGAACTCGCCCAGACACGGACTGGCAGGCGTTTGAGCCTTATACGGATCGCGAAATGACTCGGCGGGTATGTTCGATTTTTGATCGCGTGGTGAGCGCGAGATGACAAACGTCATTCGAGCGCCGTACACGCTTCGCTACCTGTTCTGGGTCGGCATTGCGGGTTTCTTCGCCTATCAGATCGCGAACGTCCGCACCGACGAGTTCTTGCTCGTCCTGGCCGGCAACGCGGTTTCAATTCTGGCGCTAGTTCCAATCGGCCTGTGGTGCCACGGCCGCGTCGCCGGCCTGCCGATCTATCCGCTCCTCTCGATGATGTACGTGCCGACCTTCGGCCTGCAGTTCCTCGAGCCTTCGAGCGAAGTCGTCAAGTTCTCGATCGAAGCGCGACTTCAAGCGGCCGGCTCGGTTCTGCTGTATCTGATGATCGCGACATTGGTCTGGCTCCCGTTCGCGCGCCGACCAACGATTCCGAAGAAATACTGGGGCTTTCGTGGCTCGCGTAACAATGGGGTGTTTCTGTTTTTCGTGTCCATGGGGGCGGCTTATCAGCTCGTCACCAACGCCCGGTGGTTGCCGTCGGAACTTCCGCAAGGTGTAATCTCGATCATTCGGGCGGTATGTTTGGGACTGGCGACATTGGGTGCTTCGGTGCTCGCCTATCGGGCCGGCACTCGGTCGCTCAGTCGCGAGTCGATGATCGCGTTCGTCGTGATCTTTGGTTCACTGTTGATCTTGAGTGCGGCCGCATTGACGATTGTCGGGGCGGCGAGCATGTTCGTGATCTCGGTCGCACTGTTCGCCGTCGGACGGGGCAAGTTGCCGATCGCGATCATTGTCATGGTGTTCGGTGCGTTGTCGATCCTACACGCCGGCAAACACCCGATGCGAACGAAGTATTGGGACCGCCGGGCCGGCCTCGAACCAACGGCCTACGCGGAGTTCTACGGCGACTGGATCGCCTACGGCGTGAACAACCTCGTGCCCGGCTCGGCCGACGATCGCCGCGTCACCAGAACCGCGAGCCTGACCGATCGCTCGAGCTTGTTGCAGATGTTGCTCTTGGTTCAAGAGAAAGCACCGAGCGACAAGCCATTCCTGATGGGCGAAACGTATGTTATCGTGCCCGAATTGATGATCCCGCGCATCCTGCTCGAAGAGAAACTGTTCGCTCACGAAGGCACGACGATACTCAGTGTTTACTTCGGCCGACAACGACGCGAGGACACGAAGAAAACAACCATTGGATTCGGACACTTATCCGAAGCCTACGCCAACTTCGGTTGGTTCGGAATCGTTGGACTGGCGATCGCGACAGGGGGATTGTTGGGCGCAGTCACTCGGTGGAGCGGGGCGGCCCCGATCGATTCGTTTCGCGGGTTGGTTGGCTTGCTTTTTCTCGGCGTATCAATCCAGACGGAACACACGATGGGCGTGACGGCCGCGAGCCTGTCGCAGAGCCTGCAACTTCTTGTACTTTTGACACTCTTGTTGATGGCGCCGAAACACATCACCGAGCCGGCGGTATGAGGCCCCGGCTCGCGATTGTGACAACACACCCGGTGCAATACTACGCGCCGTGGTTCCGATATATCGCGTCGCAAGGCGAGCTGGACCTGCGCGTCTTCTATCTCTGGGACTTCGGCGTCACGCAAAAGACCGATCGCGTGTTCGGCCAGTCGTTTCAGTGGGACGTGCCGTTGCTCGATGGCTATGAGTCGGAGTTCGTTGCGAACGTTTCAACGGATCCGGGGACGCATCATTTCAAGGGCATCGACAACCCGGAGCTGGGCCAACGACTCGACGCGTTCGGTCCAACTGCGACCTTGTGCATCGGCTACAACTATCGCAGTTTTCTGCGGCTGATTCGCGGGCCAGAACGTCGCCGCGAGCCGTTGCTCCTCCGGGGCGATTCGCACCGACTCGTTCGACCCACCGGATTCAAGGCCTGGGCCAAAAGACAACTCCTGACACGCCTGTTTCGACGCTTCGCCGGATTCCTGTATGTGGGCCAGGCGAACCGGGAATACTTCAAGTTGCACGGCGTACCGGACGCGAAGTTGCACTTCGCCCCGCACGCGATCGATAACGATCGGTTCATGGGTGCTCGCGCGACGGCCGAAATTGAGGCGGTTGCATGGAGGAAGGAACTTGGCATTCCCACGGGCTCGAAGGTCCTGCTGTTCGCCGGCAAGTTCGAGACGAAGAAACGCCCGCTCGACTTGCTCGAAGCTTTTCGACGGGCGAGTTTGCCGAACTCCTCACTACTCTTCGTAGGCAGTGGTGCCCTGGAGTCCGAGCTGCGGGAGCGGGCCGCGAACGTGCCGAATGTGTTCTTCGCCCCGTTCCAGAATCAACTGGCCATGCCGCGAACTTACGCGGCTAGCGATGTGCTCGTGTTGCCGAGCTACGGCTCCGGCGAGACGTGGGGCCTTTGCGTGAACGAGGCGATGTGTCTGGGCCGGCCGGCGATCGTGAGTTCCCACGTCGGCTGCGCGGCCGACCTCGTCAACGATGGCGAGACCGGCCTCGTCTTCCCGGCCGACGACGTATCATCGCTCGCGAATGCGTTGAAGCGTGCCTGTTCCAATTTGAATGAACTGCGATGTTGGGGCGAAGCGGCCAGCAAGCGCGTTGAACGGTATTGCTATCGCGAAGCGACGCGAGGGTTGATGCAAGGCTTGGATGCCACTTTGACGCGTGAACCGTCGGTCTTGGCCGGCCGAGACCGATGAAACTTCACGGTCGAACAATGGAATTGTGTGTGACCCAGGGCGGCGATGGCTTCGCCATCTTGCCCTGGGCTGAACAATCTCAGGCCGT
>JANLUE010000802.1:0-6606 GCA_031363325.1 Gemmataceae bacterium | reverse complement strand
CCTTCGCGAGACGCTCCTCCGCCAATGTGAGGCCGCCGGTCCGAACCCGTTCTACCCGAAGCGGTTCGCCGCCGAGGCCGCGACCGATCGAGAAACTCTCTACGCCCCTCTGAATGATCTCCGGGTCGCCAGTCTCGTCGAATTGACCGACTGGATCGACGGCCAAGGGCAGGGGTATCGCATCACTCCGCTCGGCAAGGAAGTTCTGAACGATCCGCTCTTTTTGGCCCAGCTCCGCGAGGGAAAACCCGCGGTCACGGTTCCGCCGACGGAAACCAAAGCGACGGGCGAATCCACGTTTCAACGTGGCGAAGCCGCTCGATCCGCGTTCTTCCTGCCCGGCCCAACGCGGGTCGTACCGATCTTGATCGGCCTGAACCTGCTCGCCTTCGCTATTTGCCTGATCGTCGCGGCTCGTGAAGGCGTTGGCGTCATGCGGTTCCTCGGTGCCGGCGATCCGATCGCGCTTGACAAGGCCGGTGCGGTCAGTGTCCTCGGGCTCGCACGCGGCGAATGGTGGCGGCTCGTCACCAATACGTTCCTGCACTACGGCCTGATGCATTTGGCGTTGAACATGTTCACGCTCTATCTGCTACGGCGAGTCGAGTCGCTGTGGGGCTCGGGCCGGTTCCTGGTGCTGTACCTGATCTGTGGACTGTGTGGCAGTTGCGTCGGTGTGTACTATTCTCCGGCCGATGGGGACAAGATTTACTTCCTGGCGGGCGCTTCCGGCGCACTCTGGGGCGTGATGATGTCGGAGGTCGGTTGGCTCGTCATCAATCGAACGCATCTACCGCCCGCCGAAGTTCGCCAGGCGTTGCAAAACATTCTGGTCACGTTGCTCCTGAACGTCGGCGTCAGCATGTTGCCGAACGTCAGCGCGGCCGCCCACTTCGGCGGCGGGCTTGTTGGGTTCGTCTCGGCGCTGTTGCTCCAGGTGCATCGCTTTGGCCCGCCGGCGCGGCGCACGCTGGCGGGGTTGCAACTCGCCTTATTGCCGACGTTCTGTCTGCTCGGTCTGTCCGCCGCGATGGATGCGGACCACCGCTTGCAGCCGTTCGTCGTCCGCGAGTATCGCATTCGCTTGTCCGATCGGGTCGATCCGATCCCGCATGCGTTCGAGCCGATCGAAGTGCGGGCCGAAGCTCTGGATCGTCAAGCCAGCGATCAAAGGTCCAAGGCCGAAATCGAGAGTGTCCTGTCGGAATTGAGCACGCTCTTGAAACAGGCTCGAGAGGCCGACGACTGGGCCCGCCGCTCGACGCCCCCCGACCCGGCCAAGCCGGCCAAAGAAAAAGCGACCTCGATGCTCACGACCCTGGTGAGCTATGCTGATTCGCTCGAAAAGCGGTTGAAAGGTGACGAGGCCGGCGATTTGAACGGCTTTCGAAAAGAATATCAAGTGGCCCTCGGAAACTGGTCGCGCCGCGGGCCATGAACGGCCCGCGCCGACCTAACATATCCTCTCCGTAGTGTCCCGAGTTCGAGCGGAGCCCCCCTTGCCGTACGTCCTGAATACCGCTGCCGACGTGTCCGAGATGCTTCAGGCCATCGGGGCCAAGTCGATCGACGAATTGTTCGCGCCGATTCCGCCGGACGTTCAGCTCGGCCGGGCGCTCGACATCCCAGCGGCGCTCGGCGAAATCGAACTATCGCAACTCGTCGCCGGGCTCGGCCGGAAGAATCGCTCGGCCGGCGAAGCCGTTTGCTTCCTGGGCGGCGGCAGCTACGACCATTTCATTCCGTCCGTCGTCGATGCGATCGCGGGGCGCAGCGAATACTACACGGCGTACACGCCCTACCAGGCCGAAGCGAGCCAGGGCTCCCTTCAGGCGTTCTTCGAATATCAGACGTTGATCTGCCAGCTCACTGGCATGGATGTCGCAAACGCCAGCCTTTACGAGGGCGGTTCGGCCGTCGCCGAAGCCGTCTTGATGGCGATCAACGTGACGGACCGAAAAGGCAACGTGATCGTGCCCGATACGGTTCATCCGGAATACCGCGAAGTACTGGCGACGTATTTGACCAATCTCGGCGTGGCCATTGTGACATTGCCATGTCCGGACGGATTCCTCGAGCCGGCGAAATTGAAGGCGGCCATCGGGCCCGAGACGGCGGCCGTCGTGTTTCAACATCCCAACTTCTTCGGGCATCTCGAAGAAGCGGCCGAGTTGACGCGTATCGCGAAAGAATCGGGTGCCCTGGCGATCGTGAGCTTCGATCCGATTGGTAGCGGGATTCTGAAACGGCCCGGCGATTACGGAGCGGACATCGCCGTGGCCGAGGGACAGTGCCTCGGCACGCCGATGGGATATGGGGGGCCGTACCTCGGCGTGATGGCATGCCGGTCCGAGTTCGTGCGCAAGATTCCCGGCCGACTCGTCGGCGAGACCACGGACCGCAACGGGAAACGTTGTTGGGTACTGACGCTTCAGACTCGCGAGCAACACATCCGCCGCGACAAGGCGACGAGCAACATCTGCACGAACCAGGGCTTGTTCGCACTTCGCGCGACAGTCTACCTGACGGCTCTCGGCCCGCAAGGCTTGAAAGAGACGGCCGATCTGTGCTTGCAGAAGGCCCACTACGCGGCCGACCAACTCGCGGCGATCCCCGGCGTGTCGAGGCGCTTCGGCCGGGCGTTCTTCAAGGAGTTCGCGGTTCGGGTGAAAGGCGACGTTCCAAGGTTGCTCAAGGAATTGCAGGTCCAGGGTTACTTCGCCGGCCTGCACGCCGGCCGCTGGTACCCGGAACTCGCGGACACGCTGATCGTCGCCGTCACCGAAAAGCGAAAGAAAGGTGAGATCGACGGACTTGCGAACACCCTGCGAAATCGGGTACATTCGTAGGGGGAGGATAACAACCATGCGTCGCGACGAATTGCGTTTGCTCCTCCGCGCCGAAACGTTCCGACCATTTACGATTTACACCGAAGGCGGTCGAATCGTGCCGATCCACCATCACGATTTTGGGCTCCTTTCGCCCGACGGCCGAACGCTCTGGGCGTATGCGCCGAACATGTCATGCGAGATGGTCGACGTGACGTTGATCACGAGCATCGATCTCGGTGTGCCTCCGGTGGAGGCGAAAATCGCAACCGTGGAAGGCCCGTCGGCCGCGTGACCGGAGTCGATACCATGCCGTCGCCGTTTCCGGGAATGGATCCCTACATCGAAGGCCCCGCCGTCTGGCCGGACTTCCACAATCGGTTCATTGCCGCGTTCAGCGACGCAGTCAATTCGCTCTTGCCTGCGCCCTATTACTCGGCGATCGCGAACCGGATTTACGTGGAGGACTCGGATCGACGAATTGAACCGGATGTCGACGTGCTTTTTCCTCCGGACTCGTTCGACGAGAGAATGGATCACACGGGAGGAATCGCCATTGCGGACGTTGCTCAAGCTCGCCCCGTAATCGTTCATTCGCCGAGCGAAGAGATCACCGAATGGTTCGCCGAGATTTACGCGGCCCCAGGTGGCGAACAACTCGTTACGACCATCGAACTTTTGAGTCCGTCGAACAAACGAACTGGCAGCGAAGGTCGAGTTCTCTACCTGCAAAAGCAAAGAGAAATGCTCGCCTCGCGCGTCAACCTTGTCGAAATCGACTTGCTCCGGGCTGGTTCCCACTCAACGAGCGTGGCGCTCCGGGCGGCTCGGCGAAAGGCTGGAAAGTTCGACTACCACGCGTGCGTTCACCGCTTCGCGAGTCGTTCCGATTACGAACTCTATCCAATCTTGCTTTCCCAGATACTGCCGACGATTGCGATTCCACTGTTGACAAAACATCCCGATTTGCAATTGCCCCTCCAGCCGATCGCCGACCGTTGTTATGAGTCTGGCCAGTACGCCCGGCGAGTGCGCTACGAGTCGGAGCCGCCGGGGCCGTTGACGGACGGCCAACGAGTTTGGGTTGCGAGTCGCCTTGGTCGAAAAGCAAATTGACCGCATTCTTTCCGTGTTCCAGTCGATTGAAGTTGAGTGATTTGGAAAGGGGATCAGACAATGCCGTCGCCATTTCCGGGAATGGATCCCTACATCGAAGGCCCCGCCGTTTGGCCGGACTTTCACGATTCGTTCATTGCCTACCTGCGCGAGGCGCTGAACGCCGCGCTACCGGCACCGTATTTCGCATCGATACGAAATCGCATTTGGATCGAGGACTCCGAACGTCGCGTTGAACCGGACGTCGACATCCTTCATCCGCCGGGGTGGCGCAACGGAAGTGGCGGACATTCGACCGATGGCGGGTTGGCCGTGGCGGACGATGTCCAAACGCGACCCGTCTTCGTTGATGCCCCGAGAGAGGTCGCCAAGGAGTGGTTCGCGGAAATTCGAACGGCGTCGGGCACCGAACGTCTCGTCACGACGATTGAAGTTCTCAGTCCAACGAACAAGACGGTCGGTAGCATTGGTCGGCGAAAATACCGTAAGAAACAGAAGGAATTGCTCGATTCCTCGACGAACCTGGTCGAGATCGACTTCCTTCGGGCCGGCACTCACTCGACGGCGGTCCCACTCGACGTCGCGCGACGAAAGACCGGCGAGTTCGACTACCACGTGTGCGTTCATCGGTACGCCAACCCGGCAGGTTACGAAGTCTACCCGATCCTCCTGCCGGAGACGTTGCCGGCGATCGCGATCCCGCTCCTCGAAGATCATCCCGATCTGAAGCTCTCACTTCAACCACTCGTCGACCGGTGTTACGAGACGGGCCAGTACGCCCGGCGAGTGCGCTACGAATCGGAGCCGCCGGGGCCGTTAACGGACGATCAACGAGTTTGGGTCGCGGGTCGACTGACTTCTTCAATCGCGTGAAGCTGAGGTTGTACGTCCAGAGCGCCGGGCCGCGACGAAGGAAACAATTACGCAAGTGGCAGCTTGAAGCCGGGGATGACGGGTCGGGTGAATCTCCAGAATTCAATCCGCGTTGGGCTTCGTTCGCACACGTGGGCACCGTCGAATTGGCAACTGAAAGCCTCGTTTCTGTCCAACGCGCGACTAGCCCGGTCCGCCCAAAACGGCCGCGATGGCTCGCTTCATCTTTTCCTCGCTGCCCGGGTCGACCCAGCACCAGTCGCTGAGGTTGCCGTCGTTTTCCTTCCACGCCTTTTCGGTCGGAATGTAGCCGGGGCCGGATTCCCCGTAGCCAGCCGTCACGACGAAGCCCTTAGGCCGGACGGCCTGGGCCGCGAGTTGGAACTCCACGTACGATTCGGCCGGCATCAGCAAGAGCGCCGGCCCGCCAAAGTCGATGGCGCACACGTCGATCGGTTGACCCGCCTCGACGCGCTTGCGCCAACTCAAGCCGAGCGCCGCGAGACACTGGCCGAACGGCTTGCCATCGTCTTTCAGCTTCTTCATCAAGTCGGCTTCGCTGAACCCCGCCCCCGAGCGTGCTTCGAGCTTCAGCGGTACCGACTTGAATGAACACATGTCGATGGGTTGTTTCGTCGTGTTCTTCCAGGCGTCGCGCATCGCGTCGTGAAGTTTCTGGCCGAGGGCCATGCGGTTGGCGGTCGCGCCGTCGTTGTACTTGCCGGCCGTCACGTTGCCGCTGCAGCCGGACAGGTACATCTGAAACGTCTTCGGCTCGTCGGCCTGGCGAAGCCTTCGCGCGAGCCCGACGAAGTCCGAAGACACGCCGCCTTTGCCGTAGAAGCTCATCGGGTGAATCGCGTAAGCGCTGGCGGCCACCAGCGGCACTTCGCCGTTCCACAGGCTCAGTGTTTTCACATACGGATCGACGAGCCCCTCCTCGCCGGCCCGAATCTTCGGGTCGCGGGTGGCGCTCATGCGGTCGTAGCGAACTTGGCCGGACTCGCTGAGGTAACGGCGGTTCGACGCGAGTTCCGCCACCTTCGCTTGCCCGGTGCCGACGTGCGTGACGGGCCGGGCTTTGGCCCGACACGCCTTCGCCGCCTTGGCCACGCGTTGCACGGTCTTCTCGTGAAACGCCACATCGCAGATCGCCCCCTTGGCGTTCGCATCGGTCAGAAATTTCTGGGCCGTCAGGTCGGCGATGGGTGCATCGTGTTGGTGCAACGCCATGACCATGACGCGTTCGCGTTTGGTGCCGATCGCCTGCGCGATGACTTCGCGCCAGCGATCGTACGCGTCGTTCCGAATCTCGCACCAATCGACCGCGACGACCGCAATCGGTTCGCCCGCTCCTTCGAGAATGAAGCCGTTCGCGAACAAGGGATCGATGACTTCCTTGACCGGCGCGATGCCACCGCCCATGCACGGATGCCCGATCGGTGGCGTGACTTCTTCGGAGAACGTGGCGACGGTCAACTTCGGCGGAGCCGACTGGGCCGTTCCCGCAATCGCGACGGCCGAGGTGGCGAGGAAGTCCCGACGTGAGAAGTTCGACATGGAAGGGTCCGGGTTGGCAGGACTGGAGCGTAAGGATGTGTTATGCGAAATTGCGGCGACAACGATTGAACAGACCACCTGAGTGTGGTTCGCGCCGGCGGCGGAGCCCCCAGGGCGGGCTTTGCCCGCAGGCCAACACTTGCCCGCGCCGAAGAGCATTCGATGGTGGTCGTTGCGGGTTCACCCGAGGGACTAACATCCCCCGGCTCGCCTGGTCTTTGCACAATGG
>JANLUE010000783.1:0-3381 GCA_031363325.1 Gemmataceae bacterium | reverse complement strand
GAATTGCCGTCCGTGATCTTGACGGAGCCGGTGATGTTCGACAGCGTGCGGCTGGTGGACGCGATCTGAATTCGATCGACGTCGGCCCCGCCGTTGATGTTCAATTGCCCAAAGGTGCTTTCGACGTTAAAGACGTCCGCGCCGGCCCCCGTGTTGATGAACGTCCGACCGGCCGGCGTACCGTTGACTGTTACCGTGTCGTTGCCGGAGCCCGTGAGGACACTCAGGGTCAGCCCGCCATTGGACGTGAAGCCGATTCGCCCAGGCGAGAGGCCGGTGACCTCCCCCGAGGACACCACCACGTTCTGGCCGTCGCGGGTCTTGTCGTTGGTCAGGCGAAGGCTGCTCACGCCCTGCACGAACAGGCTCGAGCGAATCTTCTCCATCGAAGTCTTGCCCTGTGACGATTCGCCGACCACGACGTTTTCCGCGTTGACGATGTTGACCTTGGCGAAAATGCCAGTGCGGACGCCCTTGACCTGAACGATGTCTCCGCCGATGCCCGTCTGGCCCAGCGCGTCGACATTGATCTTGTTGATCGTGGCGGTGCTGAAGAACTGGGTGTCGCCGTTGACCCGGACGATCGTGATGTTCGAACCGGGACTGAGGAGTTCGATGCGGTCGGTACCGGACGTGCCGCGCACGTTCAGGATGCCGTTGGACAGGTTGGCGCTGGGCACCTCGCGGGCTTCGAGGGAGTCGATCGAGAGCCGGGCCCGGCGGGCCACGGGCGACTTGGTCGAACGGAAGAGTTTGTTGAAACGGGACATGTGGCACCTTGGAGCTTTTCGTTTGGGGTTTGGCGGGAGTCAACCGACTCCCGCAACACCCCCTCCAAGGCGATGCGAATCGGACTGTGACAAGGAACTTGGGAATTTCCGGCATTCAAAACACACGGGCCCGCCGGACCGGCACTTGGCCGATCCGACGGGCCCTCGATTCACAAAAGGCGTACGGAATCACACATTGATCAAGACCTCGTTCGTCGCCGGCAGGTGGGCCGCGCTGAACTGGTCCTGTCCATCCACGAAGAAGACGTCCCGACCCGTGTTCGCCGTGTAGACATCGGTGGCCAGGTCGTTCTCCAAATGGTCGGCGTTCAGTTGCAAGCCGCCCATCGCCCCGCCACCGCTCTGCAGGTTCGCGACGCGGCTGTCGTAGCCGCCCGTGCCGGTCCACTCGTTCATGATCCGGCGGACCGAGAAGACATTGTTGCGATCGGCTTGGCTCAGGTCCGCCCCGATGTAGATCGTGTCGCCCGTGCCGGCGGTCGTCAGCGTGTCGGCCCCGAGGCCGCCGACGAGGAGGTCGCGGCCGCCCGCCCCGCCGTTGAGTTGATCGGCTCCGCCGTTGCCGAGCAACACGTTGTTGCCCGAGTTGCCGGTCAACACGTCGCTGGCGGACCCGCCGAACGCGTTGAGGATTCGGGCGATGCCTCCGCCCACTTTCGTCGCCGTTCCCGCGCCCAGATTCACGTTCACGGGCGTGGTGAAGTTTTGATAGTCGAGCGTGTCGAAGCCGCCGGCCCCATCGATCTTGCCACTTACGCCCGCCCCGTTGGCGAAATGAAACGTGTCCCCGTTGGCGCCGCCGTCCAGGCTCTCGACGTCCACGAACGTAGTCGAAGTATTCAAGCGCCCCAGGTTCTGGCCGAGGATTTGCCATTCGTTCTGGGTGGCCGGCGCGATCAGGATGTCGGAGCCGCCGTTGCCGTCAACGGTCGTGGCCAGGCCGCCGGCCCGAGGGGCGGTCACGTTGAAGGTGTCGCCCGCGACGCCCGCCTGAACGTCGACCTGGCCCGCGAACAGGCCGTACGAAACGGCCCCCATGCCCAATCGCTTCAGCGAATTCGCGTCCAGGGTGTAGCGAATGCCCCGGCGATTGCCCGCGTCGTCGAACTGGAGCTTCGCACTGAATGAGCCGCCCGTCACCTGCACGGCGCCATCGATTTGATCGACTCGGTGGAAGGCGTTGCCCAACACGACGTTTTGCGCCCCGCCAGCGTCGATCGAGGTGGTCGTGGCCAGGTGGGATTCCCGGAGGTTGATCGAGGACGCGCCGGCCGCGCGGCTTGGGGCGGAGTATTGAATCGACCCGACTCGGTCGAAGGCGATCGACTGGCGGTCGCCGGCCGGGAGCGACCCGAAGTTGGCCTGAAACCGTTCGTTCCGTTCGAAGTTGCTGGCCGTCAGGATTGCGGAATAGCTCGTGAACAACAGGGCGTTCTTGCCCGTGTCCTGATCGTTGATCGTCACCTTGTCCTGGGACAGCCCGTCCGAAATGGTGACCTTGCCGCCAATCGCATCCAGGCTGCGGGCGCCGATGTTGATCAGGTCGGCCCCGGCGTTGCCCTGAACGTTGATCGCCCCGGTCGAGCCGTTGATGTTGAACGTGTCGACGCCGCCCGAGCCTTTCAGCGTCGTGGTGCCGACCATCGAACGATCCATGGTGAACGTGTCGTTGCCGGAGCCGGTTTGCACGGTGAGGTTGGCCTTCGCGTCGTCGAATTCGAAGCCGATGCGACCGGGCGAAAGGCCCGTGGCGGCCGTGGCCGAGACGACGACGTTTTGATTGGCGGACGGGCCGTTGTTCTTGAGGGACAGCGACGAGGCGTTTTGCACGAACAGGTTGGAGCGAATGTTGGCCATGGAGAACTTGCCCGTGACCGGGTCCCGTTGGCCGACCGAGACGGTCTCGGAGTTGGTCACGTTCATGCCGTCGACCACGTCGCTCTGAATGCCGCGGATCAGGACGGTGTCCACGCCGGACCGGCCATCGACGTTGATCTTCGAGATCGCGACGGAGCCATCGAACTCCTCGACGCCATTGACCTGGACCGTGGTGTGATTGGCCTGGGTGCTGATGATTTCGATCTTGTCGTTGACGTTTGAACTGCCGCGAATGTTGAGGACGCCATTGGAGAAGGAGGTACTGGGCACATCGCGGGCTTCGAGGGCGTCGATCGAGAGCCGGGTGCGGCGGACCACGGGGGACTTGCTTGAACGGAAGAGCTTTTTGCAACGGGACATGGGACACCTGGGAGGTTCTTTTCTTTGAGTTTCGGCGGAGGTCACACGACTGCCGCGATGCTCCCTCCAAGGCGATGGGAATTGGACTGTGACAAGAAAGTTGGCGGATTTCCAGGGTCGATGGCGCGGAGCCGAATCAGGCAATGGTCGAAACCCGCAGTTTGACCCGATCCTCGTGCGCAATTTCCTGGCCGTTCGCTGGAACCGCGCGGCCTACCCGTGGACGACTGTTCGCCTCGAACCTAATTCATGGAGGTCGATTGAACCGCGAGGCACCGCTTGCTTACCATTGCCGGCACCGAAATCGAAGAGTGTGAGCGCGTTGCCGTTGAGCACGACCTCGGCCCGGCGC
>JANLUE010000387.1:0-3700 GCA_031363325.1 Gemmataceae bacterium | reverse complement strand
ACCATCCGAGGACCGCCGGCCGTAATTGGTTTTTCTTCTGACTTAAATTGTGGGGTAATCGTGCGGAATGCGTGGTTATTTCACTCCGCTTGCCGCACTCCGCACTCCACACTGAGGAACAAATGGGCGGGATGGCCTTAGTCGTACTCGGCATGTTCGTGCTGGTCTGGATCATCAGCGCCGTCGTGAAGGCGACGCAGAATCCAGGTCAGAAGCCGAACGCGCCGGCCAACCGCGCCCGGGCGGCGGCCGACGCGCCGCGCGTGGAGAAGACGTCGAACACGGACATCGACCGGTTCATGGCGGAGATCGATCGACTGCGCCGCAAAGGTGAAGGGGCACCCGCCGGCCCGGCCCGGGCACCGGAACCCGCCCGATCGTCCGGCCCGCCGCGCTTGCCCCGATCGACAAAGGCACCGAAGCCCGAAGCACCCAAGAAAACCGCACGCGAGAAAGAACGCGAACGCGAAAAGGAAAGCGATCGCGAGAAGGAACGGGCCGCCGACCGCGAGTCGGACCGTCGGCGACGCTTGCCGGGCACCTCGGCGAAGCCCGACCCCGTCCCAGTCTTGCGGCCCGTCCCTTCGGACATGGCCTCGCCGGCCATTTCGCCGACAGCCCCCGCCAGAAACAACGTCCCGACTCGACCGGCTACGACGACCGCGACCACGACCAGCGTGCCCGCCTCAGCCGTCCTGCAGACCGTTCACTCGATCCTGAAGACGAAACAAGGCCCGGCGGCCGCCTTGATCCTCGCCGAGATCTTCGGCGAACCCCGGAGCCGCAAACCGGCGAAGCCGTATGGCTCGTGACGCATGAAGCGGTCGGAACCTCGCTCGCTCGTCGGGTTAGTGTCCCCTCAATGCAAGCGCTTGCGGAACACGACCATGTCGTCTCCGTCCGCGTAATAATCCGGTAGACGGGCGACTTCCTCGTAGTCGTGCTTTCGATAAAAGCGGCACGTCGGCTCATAGCGCGGCAGGCCGCTCGTTTCGACGAACAGCACGCGGCCGCCGTGACCCACGATATCTTCTTCGACAAACCGCAACAGCCGACCGCCGACGCCTTTCCCCTGAGTCCCCGGCCTCACGACGATCCACCACAGGTTCCAGGCGTTCTCAGTCATCGGCTCCGGGGCGTGATACACGAACCCGAGCGCTTCGCCGGCCTCTTCCCACACGAAGCACCGATCGCCGTCGAACTTGGCCCCTTCGTGCCAGTCGTCGAGCACTTCGTGAAGCGTGTCGACTTCCATCGGCTTGAAGACGTTGGTCGCGGCCGTCATGGTGAGGAGCCCGGCCGTGTCGGCCGGGGTCGCGGGACGAATCATTCGAGGCGGTTCCCAACGGGTCGGAGAGATACTTTGTAAGTACGGAGAACGCGCGACGAGGACACTCCAATCCGGGGGGACCGTGAAAACCATCATCGAACCGTTCCGCATCAAGATGGTCGAGCCCGTCCGGCTTACGACCGGGGCCGAACGCGATCGGTTGCTTCGAGACGCGCACTTCAATCCGTTTCTCCTGCCGGCCGAAGCGGTTCTGATCGACCTGCTCACCGATAGTGGCACGTCGGCGATGTCCAGCGAACAATGGGCGGGCATGTTGCGCGGCGACGAATCGTACGCCGGGGCCAAGAGCTGGTTCCGCTTCGAAGCGGTGATGAAAGAATTGACCGGGATGCCCCACGTCCTGCCGACGCATCAGGGCCGGGCGAGTGAGCGGATTCTCTTCGAGCTCGTCGGCGGGCCGGGCAAGTTCATTCCGAACAACACGCACTTCGATACGACTCGGGCGAACGTCGAACACTCGGGCGCGACCGCCGTCGATCTGGTCGTACCCATTGGCCGCAACCCGAAGTCGCGGCACCCGTTCAAGGGAAACCTCGACCCGAGCCAGTTGACCGCGCTGATCGCGGAAGTTGGCGAAGACAACATTCCGCTCTGCATGGTGACGGTCACGAACAACAGTGGCGGCGGTCAGCCGGTGAGCCTCGCCAATTTGAAGGAGGTTCGCCGCATCTGCGACGCGCATGGAATCCCCCTGTTCCTCGACGCCTGTCGATTCGCCGAGAACGCCTACTTGATCAAGGTGCGCGAGCCGGGCCAACGCGATCGGCCGGTGAAAGATATCGTCCGCGAGATGTTCGACCTCGCCGACGGCGCGACGATCAGCGCCAAGAAAGACGGCCTCGTGAACATCGGCGGCGTGCTCTTGATGCGCGACGACGCGTTGGCCGCACGAGCGAACAACCTGTTGATCCTGACGGAAGGATTCGTGACCTACGGCGGCCTCGCGGGCCGCGACCTCGAAGCGATGGCCCAGGGGTTCCAGGAAGTACTCGACGAGGACTACCTGCATTATCGAATTCGCAGTGTCGAGTATTTGGGTGAAGGGTTGTTGAAGGTCGGCGTGCCGATCGTCGAGCCGCCCGGCGGGCACGCGATCTACATCGACGCCGGCGCATTCCTCCCGCACATCCCGGCGGACCAATATCCGGGTCAGGCGTTACTCTGTGCGCTCTATCGCCAGGCCGGCATTCGCGCCGTCGAGATCGGCAGCGTGATGTTCGGCCGCACCGATCCGGCGACGGGAGAGACGATTCGCCCGGCGATGGAACTGGTTCGCCTGGCGATCCCGCGCCGGGTCTACACGCAAAGCCACATCGACTACGTGATCGAAGCGGCGTCCGAGCTCGCGAAGTCGAAGGACTCGATCCGCGGCCTACGAATCGTCGTGGCACCCGCCGTGTTGCGTCACTTCACGGCGAAGTTTGAGGAGGTGTGACCGCCGGCCCGGGTCGAGGCCGGCAGCGGTCGCATCCAGTCCGGGGGCAACGCTATTCCTTGACCGGCGGGGCCGCGGCCGCGCCATCCGTTGCCTCGGCGTACGATCCGAAGAACATCAAGGCGAGGCCGAAGTTGTAGGTCACGCGAATCTTCAGCTTGTCGCCGCTGTCGACGGTCACACGCATCCCGGTGATCGCCGACTCCCAGGCCCCAATGCCCACGAATCGCCGGCCCGCGTTCGGGTTGTCTTCGGGCATCAACTTCTTGATCAGGTCCTTGGTCTTCTTGCCGTCCGAGGTGCTATCGAGCACGGCGGCCGGGCCCGGCTTCGCTTCGATCGCTTCCTTCAAGAGCTTCATGCCGTCCGGGCCGTAGGTGGCGTAGATCGCGTTCTTGCCGAAGGCGATGTACGCCTTCTGGCACTTGCCGAAGATCGCCTTCGCCTGATTCTCGGCCTCGGACGACAGGTCGATTTCGTGGACGTTGATGTCGCCGATCTTGCCCGCGTCGAGCTTGAAGTATCCACGGACCTGATCGGGGATCAATGTCACCGCGGCCTTGGCGGCCTTTTCGAGTTGCGCCGCTTCCTTGCAATGGACCGCGCCGACGGCCGTGTAGAACCCTTCCTTGTTCGGTCCGCGCATGGCGAGTGCCATGTCCATCTCGCCGGACTCAACCGTGGCCTTCAGCGACTTGAACCCGGCCTCGATGAGCGCGACCGCTTCGACCGGGGCGCCGACGCTTTCCTTCAAGACTTCCTTGTGGCCGTAGTCGAGCAACTTGACGAACGCCTCCTTCGCTTCATCCGCGAACAGCGGGGCGGTCAGGAAGTAGCGAATCGCGAAGTCGTCGGTCGCGATCGAGGCGAACGCGTTCTTGGTCGCGGGTCGGCGGGCGATCGCGTCGGCGAGC
>JANLUE010000759.1:0-3790 GCA_031363325.1 Gemmataceae bacterium | reverse complement strand
GGCCGAGGCCGCAGATGCTGGTGAGTTGCATCACGCGGCCGAGTTCCTGGATGTTGTCGGCGACGTGGGCCATGAAATCGGGCGGTGCCCCGTCGTGGTCTTCATCCTTCGGCGAACCTCCGCCACGGCGTTTCAGCAACTGCGTGCCGATGCCAACCAGTTTGTGCGAGCCGATGCGACATGGCACGCACTTGCCACAGGTTTCGTTGCGAAAGAACTGCGTGCAGTTTCGCGCTTCGACCAGCATGTCCCGCGTGTCGTCGTAAATGACGATGCCCGCCCCGAGCATCAGGTCGCCACGAATGCCGAGAATTCCGCCGATGGCACGGAAGAAGTTCAGGTCGAGCGGCAACGCCCGGATGTCCAGCGTGCGAGCCTCTTCGCCTCCGGGCAAAAGGTGTTCGGCCGCGAAAGCCTTAAACAACTCGGCCTCGGCCGGGTCGCGAACACGGCCGATCGCCTTGTCCAGTCGAACCTTCACGCCGGGCAGGATTGGCAAACGGGCCGGCACGAAGCCGCCGGACGGGCCCGACGTGGCGACCGCCTTCAGCGAACGAGAAGGCTTCACTTTGCCGGCCAGATCGATCAATTCGCCCAGCGTGGTGCCGATCGGCACTTCGAACACGCCCGGTGCCCAGACGTCGCCAGAGATCGAGAACAGGCGTCGGCCCTTGCAGCCGGGCTTGCCTTGCTTCGCGTACCATTCGCCGCCGTTCAACACGATGGCCGGCACCCAGGCGAGCGTCTCGACGTTGTTGACGGCCGTCGGCTTGTCGCGGAGTCCGTTCGTCTGCAACTCGGGGGGTCGATTACGCGGCTGGGCCCGGCGATCCTCCATCGCTTCGAGCAACGCACTCTGTTCGCCGCAAATGTACCCACCGGGGCTGACGAAGACTTCGAGCGTCGGGAAGGTTCGGTTCGCCATCGTGAACGCTTCGGTCAGTTCGTCGTGGCAACGTTCGATCTCGGCCCGGCAAGCGGCGATCTGTTCCTCGTACTCGTGGCGAATGAAAATGTAGCCGGCGGACCCGCCAGTCATGAGCACGCCAAGCAATACGCCCTCGACCGTGAGGTGCGGCGTCTTGACCAACAACTCGCGGTCTTTGAAAGTGCCCGGTTCGCTTTCGTCGCCATTGCAGACGATGTATTTTTCCGAGCCGCGCGCCTGCCAGACATCGAACCACTTCTGATAGGCCGGCATGCCGGCCCCACCCATGCCGAGCAGGTTCGATTGTTGAAGTTGCCACAGGAACGGATGGATCGATTTGTTGTGTTCGTCCGTGTTTTTCTTGCGGCGTTTCTCGACTTCGGCTTCGGGCGTGTCGGGTGGCAGGTCGAGCTTCGGCGGCCGCGACGCCCGGATCGGTTGCGGGTGCGCCTTCAGGAAACGCCGCGTCGCTTCATAGGGCGGGAAGTTCTGCTGGCGATAGGCGTCGATCAGCCACTTGCGATATTGCCCGCCGGGGTAGCTGGCGTCGGAGGCCGGGGGCTTCGGCGGATCGTCGCCTCGAACCACAATGTCGACGACCGCTTTCAGGTCGGCGGCCGACAGGCCGGGGTACATGACATCGTGCAGGTCCTTGGCCGGTTCGCCGGGCACGCGCCGGGTGATGCTGCATGCCGGGGCGCGATCGCAACGGCCCAGACACGACACGCCTTCGACCGAAACGCCTTCCGTTGAATAGCCTTTCAATCCCGTCTTGGAACTGTGCAACAGGTCGCTCGCCCCGGCGAGATGGCAGCTCATGTCGCGGCAGATCTTGATTTCGATCGCGGGCGGCGGGTTCCATTCCTGGCGGAAGTGCGGGAAGAAACTGGCGACTTCCTGAATGCGGGCGAGCGATGTCCCGGACTCCTTGGCGAACGCGCGTAGGTCCGCGTCCGGCAAGAAGCCGTGCTCCTCCTGAAGTTCGTGCAGCCGCTCGACGATCATTTCTTGCCCCCGAGCAACTCTTGAATCCCCAGGCGTCGATTGGCGGGCGGATCGCGGAATGGCGAGCCGCGCCCATGTGTGGGCCGATCGCCGTTGTGGAACGTGTGGCAATCGACGCAACCGTGGCGGATGCCGCCGGTCGGCTTGCCGTCCTTCCACTTCGCCGGCCCATGACATTGACGACAGTTGTCGATGTTCGGCAGGCCGACCGATTCGCGATCGTTCAGCCGGCCCGTCGAATACTCCGCTTTCTTGTCGTGGCAACTCGCGCAATCGACCGCCCGATGCGACGCGTGATTGAACCGGGCGTGCTGAAACCAGATCGAAGGGATTCGCGTGGCCACCAGTTCGGGCGACTGGTTGGCTGGCGTAATGCCGCGATCATGGCACTTCACGCAACCATGTCCGGCCGGCAACGTCGTCAGGACCTTCTGGGGGTTTTCGACTGGCGGCTCGCCGTACAGCAAGCGTTGATACAACTCGACGACCGAATCGGTTTCCTTGCGCAGATTGGACGGCACGGCGATCGCGACGGGCTTGTCGAGCCGGTCCGATGGCGGGATCGCGACTTTCGGGAAGATCTCGTTCTTCGCTTCGATTAGCCGGGAAATCTCGGCTCGAATCGTTCGCTCCATCTCGGTCGAACTCAGCCCATGTGGAACGATGAAGCCCTTGGTCGCGACGCCGTTCTTCGACTGGACGGCCGTCAGTTCGAGTTGATGGCACGCCTGACAATGCTTCTCGAACTTGATCGGCTGATAGTACGCCCCTTCGCTGCGTGGCCCGCCGCCGGCGTCGAGGTCGTGACAGGCCGCACAGTCGAGGCGGATCGAACCATTCTCGCCAGTCGCGTACGCCTTGTAACGCTCGCGATACTCGGCCGGCAATTTGTCGAGCGACATCACCGCTTCAGGCTTCGCGAGCGCTTCCTGGCTTTGCACGATGCCGGGGTTCAGGTGCAACGAATGGCTGAACTTCAGCGTGCGTTCGTGTTTTTCGGAAACCGGCTTGAACGCTGGATGGGCGTCAGTCCCTTCTTCGAATCGAGCGATCGCATTGGCGTACGTGCCCTTGCCCGGATCGGAGTGATAGTCTTTCAAGTTCTTGTGGCACTGAAGGCAATCGGCGTCGGCGATTTTCACGAGTGAGAAATTGCCGCCCTGGTGATCGTGGTGGCAGGCCGCGCACGCGTTGCCTTTGTCCTTCGGCCAGATGGCCGTCGCGTGATGGGCGGCGTAGTTCTTCTCGTCGCCGGTCGGCCCGCTGTGACAGGTGTCGCATCGGAAGGCGCGCCAGCGTTCGGCGCAGTCGAAGATTCCGCCAGGCCCGCCATCCGGCGCTCCGGATGGGGCGTGACATGCTTCGCAACGATCGTTCCAGGCGGCGTGAACACTGGCCACGGGTCCGCGACTCACATCGTGCTTCATCTGCCCCGGCACGATGATCCAGGCCCCGACCACCCAGCCGACCGAAACGAGCACGGCTGCGATCGCGAGACGAACTTTCCACGCTCCGAGCGAACTCGGCCGACGAAAGTAGTGCCGATTCGCCCGAAAGGCGGAAGCACGGTCGCGGTTCGTGGAGGTTGCGGACATTGGAATCTCGGCAGCTCAACACAAACGAAAAAAGAGAACTACCCGATTTGCTCAAACGATCAGCCAATTGTAAAGATTGCAATTAAACTTCTTTTGAAATCTGGGACAATTCTGGACATTTTGGGACACTGATTAATGCAAGCTATTTGTCAATCGACGTTTAGGGACAGTAAATGTCATAAACTCAACCGATATAGCGACTTACGTCAAATTGCACGTCGAACTCGCCACAATGGCGAACCGGCTGCGTTAGCTGCCGGGT
>JANLUE010000724.1:0-2858 GCA_031363325.1 Gemmataceae bacterium | reverse complement strand
GGCCATGCGGCGGGCGAGCAAACATTGCCGGCCGTATTCATCCGTCGGTTCGGTGCCGACCCCGTAGAGCGCAAGCGTTTCCTTCGTTTCCTTGGACAAATCGAACACGTCCGGTGCGGCCGATTGCATGCGGAACGCGGTCTCTAACGATTGAATCCGAGCCTCGCGTCGCGGGTCGGACCCGACGCGACTCTGGTGCTCGGCGTTCGCCGACGCGAGCAGATCGAGTTGCCGACGCTGCGCGTCGCGATCGTCGGCCGGGGTCACGTTCGCGACGGCCGCCCCTTTCGCGAACACCGAACTTCCATCGCCGATTCGAGTGCCCTGATAAGTCGCCGGCAAAAAGGCCGACCCATAATTTTGGGCACCCCCGTGATAGAGCGAAGGCGTCAGCGCCACGAACCCGGGCATGTTCTGGTTTTCGGTACCGAGCCCGTACAGGCTCCAGGCCCCGAGGCTCGGGCGGTTGAACGTGCCATCGCCCGTGTTGAGCCGCAAACAGGCCGGCCCGTGCGAAACTTCGTTGCCGCCGCTGATCGAGCGAATCACACAGATGTCGTCGATCACCGAGCCGATCCGCGGAAACAAATCACTGACCGGCACGCCGCTCTTGCCGTATGGCTGAAACTTCCAGGGCGAAGCGAGCAAGTTGCCGGTCGGCGCGAACTCGAACTTCGGCTTGGGAAGCGGCAACGGTTGGCCATTGCGTTTGGCGAGTTCGGGCTTCGGGTCGAACGAATCGACGTGCGAGAGCCCGCCGTGCAGGAACAGGAAGATGACGCGCTTGGCCGTCGCCGGGAAGTGCGACTTCTTGGGCGCGAGCGGATCGGCCGCGCGGGCTTCATCGGCGCACAGCGCCGACAACGCGAGCGAACCGAAGCCACAGGCAATGCGACCCAAAGCATCGCGGCGCGAGTACGTGAGCATGTGGGAATCTCGATTCCGAGTGTGAGGGGCATCGTACGGAATCGGTCGAATTCGATTCGCCCTCGCGCCCCACTTCCGACAATAATCGAATAGCCCCACTCGAGCCAAATCCCGGATGGCCCATCGCAATCTCCGCGCCTGCGTCAACGACCTCGAACGGCACGGCCGCCTCATTCGAGTGGACGTCGAAGTCGACGCCCGGCTCGAACTGGCGGAAATCCAACGGCGCCTCTATCACGCGGGCGGGCCGGCCGTGTTATTCACGCGCGTGAAGGGCTGCGCGTTCCCGGCCGTCTGCAACTTGTTCGGCACCATCGACCGCGCTCGCTTCCTGTTCCGCGACACGTTCGATGCGGTCCGCCAACTCGTTCGCCTCAAGGTCGACCCGCGTGAAGCGCTGCGTCGACCGTGGAAATATCTCCGAGCTCCGTTCACCGCGTTGCACATGTTGCCGCGCCATGGACGACGCGGGCCGATCCTCGAACGTGAGACGACCGTCTCGCAACTCCCCCAGGTCGTCTCGTGGCCGGCCGACGGCGGGCCGTTCGTCACGCTGCCGCTCGTCTACACCGAAGACCCCGATCGACCCGGCTGGCGTAAGTCGAACCTCGGCATGTACCGCGTGCAACTCGGCGGCAACGAGTACGTACCCGATCGCGAAGTCGGACTGCACTATCAGATTCATCGCGGCATCGGCGGGCATCACTCGGCCGCGATCCGACGCGGCGAGCCACTTCGGGTAAACGTGATCGTCGGCGGGCCGCCGGCCTTGATGCTCGCGGCCGTCATGCCCTTGCCCGAAGGGATGCCGGAATTGCTCTTCGCCGGCGCGCTCGGCGGGCGACGCGTACGACTCGTGCCTTCCGCGAACGGCCTACCCGTCCCGGCCGAAGCGGACTTCTGCATCTCTGGCACGATCGACCCCACGCGCACGAAGCCCGAAGGCCCGTTCGGAGACCACCTGGGCTATTACAGTTTGAAGCACGAATTCCCGGTGTTGAACGTCGACCGCGTGCACCATCGGCCCGACGCGATCTGGCCCTTCACCGTGGTTGGCCGACCGCCGCAAGAGGACACGACCTTCGGCGAACTGATCCATGAACTCACGGGGCCGATCATCCCAACGGTGTTGCCGGGCGTTCACAAGATTCACGCGGTCGATGCGTCGGGCGTGCACCCGCTGTTGCTCGCCATCGGTAGCGAACGCTACGTGCCGTATGGGTCCGACCGCCGGCCGCAGGAATTGCTCACGCAGGCGAACGCGATCCTCGGCCAGGGGCAATTGTCGCTCGCGAAGTACTTGTTCATTGCCGCCCGCGAAGATGATGCGACGCTTGATGTCCACGACATCGCGAGTTTCTTCCGGCACATACTGGAACGCGTCGATTGGGAAAACGATCTGCACTTCCAGACGCGTACGACGATCGACACGCTCGACTATTCGGCGGGCGTGGGGTTGAACGCGGGCTCGAAAGTCGTGATCGCCGCCGCGGGCCGCAAGCGCCGCGAGTTGGCGCGGGCCGTGCCCCTAGAACTCCGGCTCACGCCCGAGTTCGACGACCCCCGAGTGGTGATGCCCGGCGTACTCGCGGTTCGCGGGCCAAAGTCGACGACTCGCCGCGAGGACGGCGAATACGATCCGGGGGCCAGCCGATTCGCGGCCGAATGCCGTGTGCCGAACGGCTTCCCTCTGGTCGTCCTGGTCGACGACAGCGAATTCACGGCCCGGTCGCTGGCGAATTGGTTGTGGGTGACGTTCACGCGCTCCGACCCGGCGAGCGACCTGTATGGCGGCGGCGCGTTCAACCATCGCAAACACTGGGGCTGCACGGGGCCGTTGATCGTCGACGCGCGACTGAAGCCTCACCAACCGGCTCCGTTGGAAGAGGACGTAAACGTATCGAGACGCGTTGATGCGTTGGGCGCGAAGG
>JANLUE010000699.1:0-6192 GCA_031363325.1 Gemmataceae bacterium | reverse complement strand
GCATGCGTGCAATCTGTGCCATCTGGACAAGTCGCTCGGTTGGACGCGCGACCAATTGCAAAATTGGCCCGGCCTGGCCAAGCGGAAGCCGGTCCCCCTGTCGGCGGACGAGGAGAACATCTCGGCCGCGATCCTGATGTTGTCACGCGACGACGGTCGCACTCGAGCCCTGGTCTCGGGGGCGTTCTCGAACCCGGCCGCCCAGCAGGCGAGCGGAACGGATTGGTTCGCCCCGTTCCTGACTCGCCTCATGGACCAGGACCGATTCCCGGCCGTCCGCTACCTGTCGCATCGGGGACTCAAGTCGGTTCATGGCGAAGTTGGGCCGTTCGACTTCCTGGGCAAGGCCCCCGATCGATCGATCCAACTGAAGGCGATGCGCGATCGCTTCGACCGACCGATCCGCCCGAACCCATTCTTGCCACTAACGGCCAACGGACTGCCGGACGAGGCGATCCTCGAACGATTGCGGCAAAAGCGAACCGACCCGGACCTGACGATCAATGAATGACGCCCCGAAAGAATTACGCCAGTCGATCGCCCGCCGACATCACGTCATCGGCTGGTGGGGCCTGCTCGCGTTCTTGACCCTCGGCATCGTGCTCGAGACGATGCACGGCTTCAAGGTCGGCTGGTATCTCGATTCTTCCCATCGAATCCGCCGCTTGCTATTCACCCTCGCCCACACGCATGGAACCCTACTGGCCCTGATCAATATCGCCTTTGCGTTCGGCGTAACGACGTTTGGCACCTGGGCGAACCGCCCATTGCGCATCGCGTCCTTCCTCCTCATCGACGCGCTCGTCCTACTGCCGCTTGGATTCTTCCTCGGCGGCCTCGACCACACGGAAACCGACCCCGGCCCCGGCGTGTTGCTCGTGCCGCTCGGCGCATTCTGCCTACTCGGGGGCGTCGCCCTGGTCGCGTGGGCGGCGACGCGGAAGGGTCCGTGACAACTGGAGTTCGACGGTCACGTCAACACGTTCGCGGCCAACAGCGCGAAGATCACGGCTCCGAGGATCAACCGATAAACCACGAATCCGAACGTCGAATACTTCTTCAAGAACCCGAGGAGCCAGGCGATCGATAGGTAGCCGACGATTCCCGCGACCGTCGCGCCGATGAGCAGATTCATCCCTTCGCCGCCGGCGGCGAAGAGTTTGTCTTTGTCGTCGTACATTTCCTTGAGGCCGGCCCCGAGCATGCTCGGCAGTGAGAGCAGAAACGAGAAGCGAGCGGCCGTCGGCCGCGACAGGCCCGCGAACAGACCGGCCGTGATCGTTACGCCCGACCGCGAGGCACCCGGTATGAGCGCGAGCGCCTGGAACAGGCCGATCAGGATCGCGTCGCGCCAGGTGATTGTCGCTTCGTCATCGACGCGAGCGGGCCTTCGCCGAGTGACGAGTTCGGCGGCCACGAGCAATAACGCGAAGAAGATGGCCGCACCGGCGATGACCGGCGTCTCGTACAAGTTTTCCTTGATGAACTCCTTGAACGCGAGGCCGCACGCGACCACCGGAACCGTGCCGACCACGATCTTCCAGCCGAGGACGGCGTCCGGTGTCGAGCCCAGTCGCATCGCTCGAATGTCCGCGACGAGCGCCCGCAGCAGCCGGGCAATGTCGGCTCGGAAATAAGCGAACACGGCGACCAGGGTGCCAAGCTGGATGGCCGTCGTGAACGAGTCGCGTGCATCCGGGTGGCCCAGGAGTTGCCGCGCCAGGAGCAAGTGGGCGGTGCTGCTGATCGGCAGAAACTCGGTCAATCCCTGAACGATGCCGAGCAACCCGGCCTCCCACGGCGCCATGCGGAACTCCTGAATTCGCGCGACGGCGCGGGCTGGTATGATATGTTCATTCACGGCCGAGGGAGGTGCCCATGCCAATCCACGATTGGGGCCTCGTAAACGGCGGGACTTTCCACCATTTCCACGGCTATTGGGTCAACGCGATTTGCTCCGCGTTGAACGACGGCCGATTGCCCGGCGAATATTACGCGATGGTTCACGCTCGCCAAAAGGCGGAGGCCGCACACCAGTTGCGAACGCAGAAGTCGATCTAAGGTGCGACACGCGTCCGACGATTCCGTGGTCGCGATGATCGAAGTAATGTCGCCCGGGAACAAAGACAGTCGCCACGCGATTCGATCGTTTCTCGACAAAGTTTGTCGCATTATCGATGCCGGGATTCACCAGTTGGTCATTGATGTGCATCGACCCGGCGCACGCGACTTGAACGGCGTCCACGACTTGATTTGGTCGGAAATCGCCCAAGAACCCTATTCGCTTCCCGCCAACGATTCTCTGACGTTCGTTTCCTACGCGGCCGGCAAGATTCCGGAAGCGTTCGTGCAGCACGGACAGCCGGACGATCTCCTTCCGGAAATGCCCCTGTTCGTCGATCCGGAAACGTATGTGACCGTGAATTTGGAATCGACCTACGAGCGGGCCTGGGCCGAATTGCCCGCCCGCTGGCGTGAGTTCTGACGACGAACGCTTCGACGCCGTAGGCCGCCGCCATATCATGCTCCGAACCATTGCCGCAGTTTCGCGGAAGCGTCCATGATCCCCGACCCCAGACCGGCCACCGAGTTCGACGACGCGGTCGATCTTTCGGCCGACCCGACCGTCACGCACGCCTTGCCGGGAACGCCAACGGTGATGCCGCTCGCCGCCCGGCCGGGGCGAATTGGGCCATATCGGCTCGTCCGAGAGCTTGGGTCCGGCGGGATGGGGATTGTCTTCGAGGCGGAAGACGAGTTCCTGCGTCGCCGAGTCGCGCTCAAAGTTCTGCGAACCGACTTGCCGGCCGAACAGGTCGCGCGCGACCGCTTCGTACGCGAAGCCCAGGCGATGGCCGCGATCGGACACGATCACGTCGTGCCGATCTATCAGGTCGGCGAGGACGCGGGTCGGCCGTTCATGGCCATGCCGTTGCTCGATGGCGAGACGCTGGAAGCGAAGATGGCTCGCGAGGGTCGCTTGCCGTCGGCCGAGGCGGCGCGAATCGCTCGCGAGATCGCCCTGGGGCTCGGGGCGGCGCACACCCGGGGGCTCATTCACCGCGACGTGAAGCCCGCCAACGTTTGGCTCGAAGCGCCGACCGGGCGGGTCAAGCTGCTCGACTTCGGTTTGGCGCTCGCCCAAAACAGTTCGCACCTCACGCACTCGGGCTTCGTGATCGGTACGCCCGCATTCATGAGCCCGGAGCAGGCTCGCGGCGAACCACTCGACGGCCGCAGCGACTTGTTCAGTCTGGGCGTGATCCTCTATTTGATGACGACCGGCGAGCGACCGTTCGACGGGCCGACGCCGCTCGCCGTGATGCGGAACCTCGAACTCCACCACCCGGCCCGGGTCAACGTGAAGCGTACCGACGTGCCAGCCGCGTTCTCGAACTTGATCATGGAATTGCTGGCCAAGCAATTGAAGGATCGGCCGGCGAACGCCGAACTGGTGGCCGACCGACTCGCCCGGCCGGAAATCTTCCGGCAATCGCGCTTGCCGGTCGCACCGATGGGCGGCTCGTCGGTCGACGTACTACCGATCGCCGTGAGCCCGAGCCGCAACTCGTATCCCGCGTACTCGCAGCCCAGGCCGACGAGCACGGCACCAACGGGTATGCGCGTCTTGTTTCTGATCGCGCTCGCGGCGATCGGCATCGGCTCGTTCTGGTATTTCCAGATCGCGAACTTCGGTAAGCTCACGATTGAAGCGGCCCCGGAGGTCGAAGTGCGAATCCTCCAGGCGGGCGCCCTGCAACATACCTCCACGACGGAGCGTCAATTCGACCTGCGGCCCGGCGTCTACGAACTCGTCCTGGTCAAACCGCAAACCGGCTTCAAGCTCGCCCGAACCGTCGTGGAAATTCGCCGCGACGCGACCGAGGTCGTCAAAGTCGAACGCGACTTCGGGCGATAGGGTCGCACGACCCGAGCCGCATAACGTAAGGGTTCATCCAACAGCGAGGATCGCATGGGTATTCGCGGCATCGTATTGGCCGGCGGCAAGGGCACCCGGCTTGGCGAACTGACCAAGGTCACGAATAAGCACCTCCTCCCGGTCGGCGAATACCCGATGGTTTACCATCCGCTCAAGAAGATCGTCGGGGCCGGGATCAAGGACGTGCTGCTGGTTTCCGGGACGGAGCACATGGGCGACTTCGTGGAGTTGCTCGGCTCGGGCAAGGACCACAACTGCGCCCTCACCTATCGCGTGCAAGACGAGGCCGGCGGAATTGCCCAGGCACTTGGATTGGCCGAGACGTTCTGCGCCGGCCATCGCTCGCTCGTGATCCTTGGGGACAACATTTTTCAGGCCCCCGTGACCGGACTCCTGGCCGACGCCGACAAACACTCCGACTGGGCCTGGGTCGGCCTGAAGCAAGTGTCCGACCCCGGCCGGTACGGCGTGGCCGAGTTGAAGGGCCAACAAGTTGTCGGCATCGAAGAGAAACCGAAACAACCGAAAAGCGACTACGCGGTGATCGGGATTTACATCTATCCCGGCGACGTGTTCGAAGTGATCAAGACGCTGAAGCCGAGCGGTCGCGGCGAACTGGAAATCACGGACGTGAACAACCACTACCTTCGCGCCGGCCGAATGGGCTACTCGATCCTCGACGGCTATTGGACCGACGCGGGCACGCTTGATTCGCTGGCGCACGCGAACCAGGTCGTCCGCGAGACCCCGCCGGTGTTTTGAACTCACGAATCGTCGAGCGTCCCGCCGCCAGCTTCCGCGCACGCGCGGGCCAGCGTTTCCTGGTCGCGTCGCAGTGCCTCGTCCGCGTTCCCCCAGATCACGATCGACCATCGGCTCGGTTCGCGGCGGACGGTCAACATGCCGACGCCGAGCGTGACCCGCAACTCGCGCCAGTCGGGTTCCGGCTCCTCGTCCGGGAAGGCGGGCAGGTTGTCGATCATGCGCATCTGCACGTTCGCGCCCGCGGCGATCAGTTGATCGCGGACGGCCGTCCAGGTCGGCCCCGCGTCGGCGAACGACGCGACTCGTAACATGCCCATCTGATGCCTCCCGTGCTCACCCGTGGCGTCCCATGCTCGACTTCACCACCGTCACGCGCGAGTTCCGCTCGCTCGTGGATCGTCGCCGCGAACTGCAGACGTTCCTCGGCTCCGGCTTCGCGGCCCTGTCGCTCGTTCTGGGCAACGCGCTCGAAGGCAAGTTTCCGCCTTCGCTGAAGGCGATCCAGGAACACCTCTTCGCGTTCTACGCGTTCGTTTTATTGGTGCTCAGCCTGATCCTCGCGCTGCGCCTGGCGAAGTTGCACGGCGGCATGGTGCTGAATGGCATCCTGTACGCACGCCTGATGCAGGACCAGGGGTTCACACGCAAACCAAACCTGGCGACGGCGGGCCAACACAATTTGGCGGGTGTCTCGTTTCTGCAGTTCGTGCTCGTCGATCTGATTGCCGCGTTTTCGGCGGCCATTCTGCTCGCCGCCCTCAATCAGCCGACGACAATCGCCGGCGGCATCGGGCTTGGCGTGTTCGCCGTCTGGCTCTTCGTGTATTTTCGTTTCCACGACAAGGCCGCCCGATTCGCCCGCGAGAAGGTCGCCGCGGAATCGACGGGCCCCGTCACCGTCGCCGAGTGGCGCGAACACGTCGGCCTCTCGCTTCAACAAGCGAACCACGGCCTCATCGCGGAACTCGCATTCGCGGGCCTGATCATGTTCTCGTGCTTCGGCGCCCTGTCGAGCCTCGGCAAGATCGACGCCGAACGAATCGACCTGGCCCCGGAGTTCGTTCGGCAACATGGCCCGGTCTGGTTCGCCGCCCTCATGGCCGCGACGTGTTTGTTCGAATTGATCATCTCGCTGCGAATCCGCGTGGCCGTCGGCCGATTCTCGTTACAACTCGACCCCACCGATCGCCCGTTCCGGCCGCTGCGACTAACGGACTCGTTGCTCGGTTATCTGCTGCTCGCGTTCTTGTTCACGGTTTCACTGCACGTTTTGCTCGTGCAATTGCTGACGAACCTTCCACTCGAATTGGTGCTGGGAATCGATGCGGCCGCGTTTGTATCGGCGGTGATATTGGAGCAAGCAACGTTGGTGGTTCAGGGTCGCAAAGCGAGCGGAGCGGCGTAGGCATTGCGTCACCCGCCGTGAACGGCGGGCCGAATACGGCTTCGCCGAAACCGCCGTGAACGGCGGTCCCCTTGGGATTCGA
>JANLUE010000641.1:0-3390 GCA_031363325.1 Gemmataceae bacterium | reverse complement strand
GCTCACCCTTCCAGAGACGCCTTAGATTCATTTCCAGCGTCGAGGATTCAAAAACGTCCAAATCGTCCACAATACTCTTTGGAATGATAGCCGCGTCGGATCGGTCAGCAACCCAAAAATCGAACGATTCCTCCTTTTCTCAAAATCGCTTCTACGATAAGGTGAAGCGAATCCGTCGAATTCGCTGCGGCGAACCGCACGTTTCGCCGCAGGATCCGCATTCGCTGAACTTCCATTGGGCTCGTCTGCCGCCACTGGAACGCGGGCGTTGTACGAGCCTATTGATCGTTTTGTCCGTTTTGATGTTTGGAACGGGGGCACCTTTTTCTGATGGCCGAGTCTCGCTACCTCAGCACGCCGCAGGTTGCCGATGCTCTGGGCGTGAGCGTCACGACCGTCAAGCGCTGGGTCGACGATGGTGTGCTGCCCGCCCACAAGACGGCTGGCGGACATCGCAAACTGCTGATGGACGATGTCCTTCGCCTGATCCGCGAAACGAACCTGCCACAAGCCGACGTGAGTCGCCTGTGTCCGCGGACGCGGCCAACGAACGACAATCTCGCAACCGTACGCGATCAATTCCTGGCGGCGCTCCGGACCCCTGACCACGATCTCGTCAAGACACTTTTGGATGGAGCATATCGACAGGGTGTGTCGGTCGCCCAGCTGGCGGATGAAGTTGTCGGGCCATGCCTGGCGACGGTCGGCCACGACTGGGAGTCAGGACGCATCAGTGTGATGCAAGAACATCGGGCGACGCAGGCCGTCGTCGCGGCGCTGTACGAGCTTCGCGGTCGTCTCAAGGCCCACGCTCACTCGGATCGCGATCGACCCGTGGCCGTCGGCGGCGCGCCGGAACAAGACCCCTCCGTCGTTCCGACTTTGCTCGCGAAGTTGGTCCTGCTCGATTCCGGTTGGGAAGCGATCAACCTCGGCCCGCAGACACCGCTCGCGGCGTTTCGGTCGGCCATCGCCGAACTTTCACCGCGTTTGATCTGGGTATGCGCGACGCACTTGACCGACCCGGAATCGTTCCTGCGCGACTACACCGCCCTTTACTCTTCGGCCCACGAGCGTGGCATCGCGGTCGCCGTTGGGGGCCGAGCCCTCACGGCCGAGCTTCGCCAACGCATGCCCTATACGAACTTCGGCGATGGCATGAGCCACCTGTCCGCCTTCGCGCATTCCCTGCACCGTCCTGTCGGCGTGCCCAAGAAAGGGCGACCGACGCGGGTGGAATAGGTGGCCGAGAATCTCACCAGGGTTCTTCCATTGCCGACACAATCTTGACGGCCATCCGTTCGATGGCGGCCGACAGTGCCGACGTGCTCGATTCGCCGAGTTCGTGGAGCGCCCGGCCGACGGCCGTGATCGCGACTGGCTGCGGTTGATCGGGCTTGCGGGGTGGAGCCGGATTGCTGGGGTCGAAGGGCGTTTCGGCCGGGCGAAGATCGTCTCGCTTGCGTGGGTTGGTCAGAACGCGACCTTCGTTGCCGGGTCGAAGATCGTGCCAGACGATCTCGGCCGTCAGCACCAATTCGATTTCGCGCGCTTCGTTGAACGGCGTGCGATTCTGCAAAACCTTGCTGATCCGGATGATCGTGCCCTGAAGTTCCGTGTCGGCCCCGTCCGGGTCGCTCACGACTTTGAACGGCGTTTTCGCTTCGATCGCGTCGATGACCTTGCGCGTGAGTTCGATTTCCATGCCCCGGTAGGGGGTCGTTTCAAAGGCTTTCGTTTTGAAGATCGGCACGTAGACAGTGCGAATGCCGGGGTCGTAGTTCGGCCGGGTCGTATAGCCGAGCAACGCGAAGTGGCCGTGCTCGCAACCGGAGAGAATGGCGGCACCACCGCCGAGGAGTGCGGCGAGCGCTTGACGGCGGTTCGGCATAAACATCTCCGACTCAACGTCGCCTTTCGCTCCGCGAAAGGGCGCACTCGAAGTCGCTTCGACCGATTGAACATCGTTGAACTGGCCCGCTCCGTCCTTTCGCGGAGCGAAAGGCGACGAGCGATTATTGCCGTGGTCGCACGTCGGCCGGCACTGGCGCTCGGGCCGGGCCGATGGGCTCGGGTCGCGTCTCGGCCACGTCTTTCAGGTTGGTCGATCCGCCAGGAAGCTTGCCCGTCGGTGACTCGTGGCCGAGGACGTACTGCTTCCAAATTCGCCGCGTCGAACTCCACATCGTCGGGTTGTTCGCCTCGTCGAGTTCCGACTTCAATTCCGCCTGGCGGGCAATGGCCTTGTCTTCCCACGGCTTGATGCCGGGGTAGCGGCGCTTCACCAGTTCGTAGCAGAACCACGCCGGGCCGGGGTGGCCGGTGCGGCGATAGTGTTCGGCGATTTCGTAGTCCTTCTCCGCTTGCTGCATGCGAACGACCATCGACTGTTTGTCCAGCATTTCGCCGTGTTCACGAACGAGTTGCGGGCTCGTGGCCCGGGCCGTGTTGATCAGCCGCATCGCCTCGGTCGTGTCCTTGCCGTCTTGTTCCGGGCCGGTCGAACTTTGCGTCTTCGCGAGGATCGCCAACCGCAACGCATCGTCGCGGTACTTGCTCTTGTCGGCCGTCTCGACCAGTTGCTGGAAGTACCGAGACGCTTCGGAGAAGTTCTTCCGATGGAAGTGAACCGCCCCGAGCATGAACAAGGCCTTGTCCGCCGTCGGCCCGGTCGGATCGCCGAAGTAAACCTGATCGAGCGTTTGCAAGGCACGCTCTTCGCTCGCGAACGTCGGCGTCTTGCGATCGAAGTTCACGAGCACGATGCCACTCGTCCAGTCCTTGTGGCGACGTTCCTTCTCCGGTTTCTGCGAGTCTTCGATTTCCTCGCGGACCGGCTGCAACCAGGAACTGGCGATCTGATACATCTGGGCGGCCGCTTGACTGCGATACAGCCCGGCCGGGAAGTCCTGGAGCAACTTGTGGTAGGCGTCAACGGCCTTCGGGAAATAGTCCTGTTTGCGCAGACACTCGGCCTGAAAGAAGCGAGCTTGTTCGGCGATTTCGGGTCGTTGGCGGGTATCGTCGGCCAGGGCCTGGAAGAGTTCTTCGGCCTTGGCGAACTCTTCGCGGCGATAGGCCTCTTCGGCGTGGGCCATCGCATCGGCCGGGGCCGGGTGATCGCCCACGAAGGGTTTTTGAATCCGCGCCCAGGTGTCTCGAACCTTGGTGGTCGAGCAACCGGCGAGCAGGAGGGCCGCGGCGAACGCCGTGATCCGGAAAGTCGTTCGTCCTCGGCGCATGGCGTCCGTGCCCCCGGAAACAGTCAACCGCCCACATAACTCAACAGCCGGGGACGCTTCCCCAGCACGCTCGAGACATAATGTCCGAGCAAGTTTCGCACTTCGACGCTAACGGTCGGCACTTCACCGGCCATCTGTTCGAGGGCGT
>JANLUE010000555.1:0-3320 GCA_031363325.1 Gemmataceae bacterium | reverse complement strand
CGAGCCGGGGGACGTTAGTCCTCCGGGTTCAAGCCGCAGCAAAAGTTGATCCCGCCGTGGGTTCACCCGGGGGACAAACGTCCCCCGGCTCGCCTTGGCCGGATTACGAGGCACCGCCCGCTTTGAACGCAACGAGCGCCGGCTCCAACTCGGCCATCGCCCGCGTGAGTCGCTCGAAGCCGGTGGCCGCGTCGTCGGGGCGATTCTGGGCGGCTGCGTCTTCCGTGGCTTGCGCGGCATCGCGGGCGGTTGCGGCCGCGAACGTCGCCAGTGAACCTTTCACCGTGTGCGCGATGCGTCGAGCCTCGGCCAGATCACCGATCGTCAGACTGCGTTCGAGGCCGGCCTTCCAACTCGGCCATTCTTCCAGGAAGATCGCCGCCAATTCGCGAAGCAAGTCCTCGTCGCCGCGAACGTGGGCCAGCGCCGACTTCCAATCGACTAACCCTTTGAACGAATTGGCCGTTGTCTTCACGATCGCGGGCGGGACCGAGACCGGCGCCAAGGTGACTTCGCCGAGGACGGCGTACAGTACTTCGGGCTTGATCGGCTTCGAGACGTAAGCGTCCATGCCGGCCGCGAGGCAGCGTTCCTGATCGCCCTTCATCGCATGGGCGGTCATCGCGACGATCGGCACGTGGCGACACGAGGTTCGTTCCAGGTCGCGGATCATCACGGTCGCTTCGAGCCCGTCCATCTCGGGCATTTGCACGTCCATCAAGACCACGTCGAAGACTTCGCGACCGCAGATGGCGTCGACGGCCTCGCGCCCCGTTCGAGCCAGCGTAACCGTGTGGCCCTGCTTTTCCAACAACCGAATCGCCAGTTTCTGGTTCATCGGATTATCTTCGGCCAACAGGATCCGCAAGCGACGCGTCGCCCCCGGCCGAGTCACGACGGGCTTCGGCGGCTCGGCGGTCGGTGTTACGTCGAGCGCCCGGACGAGGGCACGCCACAGGTCGGCCTGTTTGACGGGCTTGGTCAGGTACGCGGCGAAGCCGAGTGCCTGGCAGCGCGTCGCGTCGCCCGGTTGGCCGCCGGACGTGAGCATCAGAATCGTGAGTCCAGGCGTGCCGGGCCGGGCTCGAATCCGCTCGGCCACCGTGAAGCCATCCATCTCCGGCATCTGGGCATCGAGCAACACCAGGTCGAACGGCATGCCGTGCTGGGCCGCTTCTTCGAGGGCGACCAGGGCCGACGCTCCCCCTTCGACACAGACGGGCCGCATGTCCCAGTGCCGCAATGTCTCGTCGAGGATTTGCCGATTGGTGGCGTTGTCATCGACCACCAATACGTGCAGCCCGCATAGTCGAGCGACCTCGGCCAGCGGCCGGGCGAGTGCCGTTGGTTCGCCGGGCTCGAACTGGGCGGTGAAGTGGAACGTGCTCCCACGACCGACTTCGCTCTCAAGCCAGATTCGGCCGCCCATGAGTTCGACCAGCCGCGTCGAGATCGTCAGCCCCAGGCCGGTTCCGCCGAAGCGTCGGGTCGTCGAACTATCGGCTTGCGTGAACGCCGCGAACACGGCCGACTGTTTCTCCTTCGGAATGCCGATCCCCGTATCGCGGACTTGAAAGTGCAGGTCGTTCCCGGACGACGAATGCACATCGACAACGACCTCGCCGCGGTCTGTGAACTTGATCGCATTGCCAACCAGGTTCATGACGACCTGGCGCAGGCGGATCGGGTCGCCGATGAGTCGGTTCGGTACGTCGGTGGCCACGTGATAGGCGAGTTCGAGCCCCTTTTGGTGCGCGCGGAGGGCGAGCGTGTCGAGCGTATCGCCGATGATCGTGCGCAGATCGAAGTCGGTTCGTTCGAGGTCGAGTTTGCCCGCTTCGATCTTCGAGAAATCGAGGATGTCGTTGATGAGCCCCAGGAGGGCGTCGGCCGCCTTCTGGACGTTCTCCAAATAGTCGCGTTGCTCGGCCTGGAGTTCGGTGTCGGCGAGCAACTCGCCCATGCCGATGATCGCGTTCATCGGCGTGCGGATTTCGTGGCTCATGTTGGCCAGGAATTCGCTCTTGGCCCGGCTCGCCGCGACGGCCGCTTCCTTCGCCTGCCGCAGTTCGGCGTCGGCCCGTTTGCGTTCGGTGACATCGCGAAACACCACGACGCCGCCACGCAAGTTGCCCTCGTCGTCCGTGAGAGGCCGACCGTTCACGCTGAGCCAGACCCCTTCCGGTCGGCCGGGATTGCGAATGAACGTCTCCGCATCCGTCACCACTTCGCCGCGAATCGTGCGGGCGAGCGGCAGATCTTCGACCGGGTACGGCGTGACGCCATCGGGCAGGAAGACGCCAAACCGCTTGGACCATTCGGGCAATTGCGCCTCCGCAGGCTTCACCCCAACAATCCGTTCGGCCGCGGCGTTGAAGTGGATCATTCGACCGTGTTCATCCGCGACGGCCACGCCATCGGCCAGGTTCTTGAGGATCGAATCGAGCACTCGGCCGGCGTTCTCGGCGGCCTCCTTCGTCTGTCGCAGCTCCTGTTCCTCGCGCTTGCGGGCCGTGATGTCGCGCGACACGCCAAACGTGCCGATAATCCGCCACTGCGGATCGCGGAGCGGCATCTTGGTCGTCGACGCCCACGTTACCGAACCGTCCGGCCAGACTTCGCTTTCTTCCTTGCCGACCATCGGCTTGCCGGTGCGAATGATGTCACGCTCGTCGGCGGCCGCCCGATCGGCCGAGTCGGGTCGAAAGAAATCGTGGTCGGTCTTGCCCACGATGTCGGCCGGCTTCGCCAACCCAAACCGCGCCGCCACGCTCTGGTTCACCCGCAGGAATCGACTCTCGCGGTCCTTGAAGTAAATGCCGTCCGGCACATTGTCCATCAAGGCGGCGAGGAGGTCGCGTTCGTGTTCCAGCTCCGCGGCGGCCGACTTTTGATCGGTGATGTCCGTGTGCGAGCCGGACATGCGATACGGCTTGCCGCTCGGGTCGCGAAGCGCCACCCCCCGGGCTCGAATCCAGCGATACGTGCCGTCCTTGTGCCGCAAGCGATGTTCGAGTTCGTAGATCGGGGTCTTGCCGCCGAGATAGTCCGCGATCGTGGCAAGCGCCCGGATCTTGTCGTCCGGGTGCAGCCGCGATTCCCATTCGTCGAACGAATTGCGAACCTCGTCGTCGGCGTAGCCGAGCATCGACTTCCAGCGTGGCGACAGGTACACGACCTCGGAAGCGACGTCCCAGTCCCAGATGCCATCGCCGGACCCGAGCACGGCGAGTTCGAAGCGCTCGCGGCTAACGCGGAGATCTTGCTCCGCCTTCTGGCGTTGGGCAAACTCGGCCTGAACGCGATCGCTGAGCCAGCTC
>JANLUE010000544.1:0-2327 GCA_031363325.1 Gemmataceae bacterium | reverse complement strand
GGATCACGCCTTTCAGCGGGCTCACATCATCGTAATCCCGGCCCCAGGCGAGGGAGACGTGGCGTTCGCCGGGAATCTGGTTGTTGGTGGGGTCGAGGTCGACCCAGCCAGCGTCGCCGCAGAACAGACTAATCCAGGCGTGGCTCGCGTCGGCCCCGACGAGTCGGGCTTGGCCGGCCGGGGGAACCGTCGCGAGGTAGCCGCTCACGTAGCGGGCGGCGAGGCCATGCGAGCGCAGGCACACCAACATCAAGTGCGCGAAGTCCTGGCACACGCCCCGCCGATTCTCGAACACTTCGGCGACCGGGGTGGCGATCGTGGTCGCACGCGGATCGTACACGAACTCGGCGTGCACGCGGTGTGTCAGGTCGAGGGCCGCCGCGAGGATCGGTCGGCCCGGCGTAAACGACGGGGCCGCGTAGTCCGAATAGCGCCGTTCGCCGATCGCGTAGCGCGAGTCGAACGCGAACTGATAGGCCTCGAGCCACGTCGCGCTGCGATCGAACGGCAAACGATCGCGAACGGACTCCCAGGGGGGAGTTGTCGACGGTTCGATGAACGGGGCGGCTTGCACCGCGATCCGGTGACTGGCCTGAACCGTCAACTCGCGATGTGGCACCTGGATTGTGAAGTAGTGGACCGGGTTGCCGAAGTAGTCGATTCGCTCTTCGATGACGGCCGGTTCGGGAGCGATCGAGAGGACGGGTTGTTCGATGATCTGGCGGGCGCATTCCCGGGCCGACAGGTGCGCGACGTTCTGACAGAGCGAAACCGGCTCGGTATAGGCGTAAGTCGTGGTGTGGCTGATCTGGTAGCGGGTCACAACTGATTTCCGGAGTCGGGCGCGGTTCGGCGAATCGGCTCGTGGGTCGCCAGGTGCCGGGAGGTTTGCAAATGGCTGAGATACTGTTGCGTGATCGCGTCCGAAAGGATCGGCAACCAGCCGCCGACGTGTTCGAGCAAGTCGAGCAGGTTCGAGCGAGTTCCCTCTTCGACGGCGGCCATCTGCTCCGGCTCGGCCATGCGAACCGAACCGAGTGCGGCGAGCGCGAAGCGCTGTTCCGGTGCCCGGCCGGCCCCGGTCGAGAGTCGCGGCAAGTGATCGACGTCGTCGACCAAGGCGACCAGTTGCGACGCGAGCGAGCGGGGGTTCGTTTCGTCGTCGACCAACAAATCGAGAACGGCTTCCGCCCGCAGGCTGCTCATGTAGCGTCGACGATAGGTCATGCCGCTGTCGGCCACTTCGAGCACCGCATCGAGCACCGGGCCTTCGTGCGGGCAGGGATGAACCAGCGTCGCCTTCAACAGGCCGATCGTGTGGAGCAGCCGTTCGAGCTTGCGGCCGAGGTCCAGGAAACGCCAGCCGTTGCCGCGCGTCATGCTGTCCGAGGCGAGTCCACCGAAAGCCGACAATGTGATGACCGTACGGTTGAGCAGGTCGAGCACGTCGGCTGGGGTGGCCCCTTCGCAGTTCGCGGCCGTCGGGCGGGCGGGGAACTCGCTGAGCAAGTTCACCACCCGCCACATGTCGAGCGAGATCAGGTCGCGAACGACCGAGGCGACCCGCCGCACGTCGCCGACGATCGAGATCAGGCTCTCGGGATCGGCCGCGTCGAAGACCGCCGGGATCACCCGGTCGATCGGATTGAGCGAGCCATTCACAACCGGCCGGGCCGGGTCGGGTCGGGCGGCGAGGACGCGGAGCAGGGCCGGCAGCTCCGGCGAGTCACCGAGGCCGGACCGTTCGGAAAGCCGTACCGCGATGCCACGCAAAAGGCGCGTTAGACCCTCCGCCCGTTCGACATAGCGGCCCAGCCAGAACAAGTTGTCGGCGGCCCGGCTGGGAAGATCGCCCCCCGAACGCGACAAGGCCACGCGGAACCCGCCGGCGGCCAACAGGCTGAAGTCGCTGACGGCACTATCGGCCAGGACCCACGTGTCCTTGCTACCGCCGCCGCGTTGCATCGAGACGACAATCGTGTTCTCCGAAGCGCTGACGCGGGTCAAGCCGCCCGGCATGAACGCGAAGTCCCCTTCGGGCTTGGCGGCCAGGTAGTAGCGAACGACCATCTTGCGGTTCACGAGTCGATCGCCATCGAGGACGGGCGTCGACGAGAGATCGAGTCGCGCCTGGCCGACGAAGTCGCGCGGGCACTGGCGAATCCGCTCGATCAGGGTTGTGCGTTCGCCGTGCGAAAGGTCCGACGGGAAGACCGGCTCCATGCGGCTGGCCGGGAAGGTCGGCTTGATGACGAGGTTTTCAAAGTTGGCGAGGACGTGTTGGAACGATTGCGGATCGCCACACCACCACGTGGCCGTCGATTCGA
>JANLUE010000523.1:0-1791 GCA_031363325.1 Gemmataceae bacterium | reverse complement strand
CATCCGGGTCGCTGGCCTGCCGACCATGTTGCTTGGCGGGACAGGCAACGATCAGTTGTCGGGCAGCCCCGGCGGTGCCAATGTGCTATCGGGCGGCGCGGGCAACGACCGCCTGACCGGCGCGTCGGGACGGGACATCCTGATCGGCGGGCTCGGTCTCGACTCGCTGTTCGCCGGCGCGGGCGAGGACGTGGTGCTGGGCGGATCTGCGGACTTCGACAACGATGTCTCGGCCCTGACGGCGATCCGCACCGAATGGCTCCGCACGGACGCGTCCCACGCCGATCGCGTGGCGCACCTGCTCGGGACGCAAGCGGGCGGCCTGAACGGAACCACGTTGCTGAACGCCACGACGGCCCACAACGACTTCGCCGCCAACCGCGTGCGCGGCCAGGCCGACCGGGACTGGTTCCTGGCCTCGTTCTTCGACGACCTCGACCTGATCGCCCTGGAGATCGTCACGCCGTTGGTGTAAGGCAGAGCGGGTCGCCCAAAGTACTTTCGACGGAAATCTCTTCACGCGTCATGTCGGCCGGTTTACGATGGTCACAGTCATCGGAGCCCGATCGTGTCGAGCAAAACTCCCGTCCCGAACTCGATGTTCGGCCAGCCCGACGCCGTCGCGTCTGAACTTTTCGCGTCCGTGTATCAGGAACTCCGCGCCATGGCGGCGGCCCAAATGGCCGGCGAGCAGCCCGGTCGGACGTTGGACGCGACGGCCCTCGTTCACGAGGCCTTCCTTCGACTCGGCGGGGAGCGCGCCTTTGCAAACCGCCGACACTTCTTTGGTGCGGCCGCCGAGGCCATGCGGCGAATCTTGATCGAGAGCGCCCGTCGCAAGGCGCGGCTCAAGCACGGTGGTCGGCGACGCCGGGTCGAACTGGCCGACCATCCGGCGGACACGTCGCCCGACGATTTGCTGGCGCTCGACGATGCCCTCGTCCGACTCGCCGAGCGCGACCCGGCCAAGGCCGAAGTGGTGAAGCTCCGATATTTCGTTGGCATGACTGTGCCCGAGGTCGCGACGACGCTGGGCATTTCCGTCGCCACCGTCGAAAGACATTGGGCCTTCGCTCGCGCCTGGCTGTACGACGAATTGAACGATGCCGAAATTCCAATCTCCGGATGAGGGGTTTGGAACTCGGCCGTCGCATGACGGGTGCCCCTTTTCCGTTCGGGCCAAGCCATGACCGATTTCAACGCCCTCGAAGCGCTGTTCTTCGCCGCCCGCGACAAGCCGTTGGCCGAGCGCGCCGGCTTTCTGGATGAAGCTTGCCGCGACGACGCCGGGCTGCGCGCGCGGATCGAACGACTGCTCGCCGGGCCGCCAAAGGCCGCGGGATTTCTCGATGGACTGACGGGGCCCCGGTCCGAAAACGCGACGGCGGAGTTTCTCGAGCGGGCCGAGCGGATCGGCTCCGTGCTCGTTGGCAAGTACAAGCTCGTGGAGGTCATCGGCGAAGGCGGAATGGGAAGCGTCTGGCTGGCCCTTCAATCCGAGCCCGTGAAGCGGAAGGTCGCGGTCAAGGTGATCAAGCCGGGCATGGACTCGAAAATGGTCCTGGCCCGCTTCGAGGCCGAGCGGCAGGCCCTGGCGCTCATGGATCATCCGAACATCGCCAAAGTTCTCGACGGCGGCCTGACCCCCGATGGCCGGCCCTTCTTCGTCATGGAGTTGGTCAAAGGTGTTCCAATCACCGAGTATTGCGATGCCTGCCGTCTCGCGCCCCGGGCCCGGCTCGAACTGTTCATTCCGATTTGCCAGGCCATTCAACACGCCCACCAAAAGGG
>JANLUE010000508.1:0-13034 GCA_031363325.1 Gemmataceae bacterium | reverse complement strand
GAACTGGCCGTCATGGCCGAGTTGACCTCGCTGCTCGAAAAAGGCACCATCAAGGATTTAGCCCGATTCGAGTTGGAACTGAAGCGCCGGGTCGAGGGGCTCAAGGCGAAATACGAGAAGTAGTCGTTCGTCTCCGCCATTCACGTCTCGAGCTCCCTCAAGGCGATAGCGATCTGATGCGGATGGCGACCTGGGTTCCTCTTCGTTTGGCAACCAGAACGAAGGGCACGTGGACGTCGGGATCGGCGTTGATGACAGCCTGGATCGTCTCAATTGTGAATTGGGAATCGATGTGGCCGGGCCGAAGATAGATCAGACCAATCACGGGTTCGCCAGCGAGCACCGCCAAAGTTCCAAAGTCCGCGTCATGCGAGACCAGTAAACGATTTTGGGTGACCGCGAGCCGCAATAAATCCACGTCGCTCGAACCCCGCAGGCCGCTTTCACACACGTCGATTACGTCGAAACCCAGCGAACGAAAATGGGCGACCACGTCAACATCGATGTTCTCGTCGGTGAGAAGCCCAAAATCGCGCAATTTCATGAACCGACCTCGGCTGTCAAAAGCACTTCATTGCGCACCGAAGCAGCGGCGTAAGCCAGCGCCTGTTCCACATCCTCGCCGGACAAATGCGGATGCTTGCGAATGATGTCGGCGCGCGACGCTCCGGAGGCAACCCATTCCAGAATGAGGGCCACACTAATCCGCGTGCCGCGAATGATCGGTTTGCCGCCAAGAATTGCGGAGTCGAAAACAATGCGATCGAACATTCCGGCCTCAGTCAGGCGATTCATCCTTGCTCGATTCTATCACTTGCCAGCGTTTCCCAGCAGCTTTAGCACTTGCTCAAGGTCGGCGACGACGGCCTTCCGTTCGGTCATCGCGTCGTCGGCCAGTTCTTCCGGTTCGGGCGGCTCGTCCGAGTCGTTGGCGCTCTCCTTCAGCCACTTGAAGCCGTCCAGCTTGAACTCGCGCTTCTTCACTTCGTCGATGCCGAACTCGCGCCAGCGGGCGGCCTTCGAGCGTTACCGTTTTCATTTGGTGCAACCGTTCGGGTCGGTGCCGTAGCACTTCTCGATTCGCGCTTCGGGGCCGAGGGCGTCAAAGTGCTCGGCCGTTGGAACCGCGTCAACTGCGGCGAACCGGCGCTGGCCACGACGCTCGAACGACTCGGCGGCTACGACCTGAAGGAACGCGGCGACGAATCGAACTTGAAGATTCACTGGCAAGCGGGCGACGGCGAATCGACCCCGGCCTTCCTGGTCACGAAGGCGCCGTTGTACTTCCGCCGTGTGGCCGGCGAATGGAAGCTCGACGCCAACGTCTACATGGGCGAATCGAAGGCCGCCAACCTGTTCGGCCCCACGTCGATCTGGTCCGTCTGCCGCGACGAACTGGCCGTCATGGCCGAGTTGACCTCGCTGCTCGAAAAAGGCACCATCAAGGATTTAGCCCGATTCGAGTTGGAACTGAAGCGCCGGGTCGAGGGGCTCAAGGCGAAATACGAGAAGTAGTCGCGCCATTCGATGGCGGTTCGCGAACGGGCGAGCCGTCATTGGCACACCCGGAGTGGACGACCGAGTGGCTCGCCATCTCGCCCTCAAATCCCGACTCGATGTCCGCCGAACTACTTGGAGGGCACTTGAATTGCAGTTTGTTTGATACTTCTTGCTCGTAAGATACCGGCATGGAAAAGCGCAATCGTTACGCGTTCGTGTACCTGATCATCGGCGTCGCATTTCTGTTCGGCTGGCAGTTCATCCAGAACAAGATTTGGCCGCCCGCGGAAAAGCCCAAGCTGATCGCGCCGAACGACGCGGTCGGCCTGATCGCGGGCGAAATCGCGTCGGTCGCGCTGAACGAGAACATCCCGGAAAAGATCGCGGCCGTTCGGAAGGAACAGGCACCGGGAATCGTCGGCTTGCTCGGCGGCGGCTGGGTGCCGGCCGCCATCGAAGCCGACATTCCCGCCCAGGTGGCATCGGAACGGCGTCGCCAGGTGCTGGCCAAATTGCCCAAGCCCGAACTCATCGCGATGGGCCATGGCGAACGCCCCTACCACTTGCAGGTTCTGCTGAACACGCAGGGCGGTTCGATTCAACAAGTCGTGGCCACTCACTTCCAACACGCCGACCGCGAAGGACTGCCCGTCACCGAAGGCAAAGACGGCCCGCCCAAGCCGCTGCATCTCCTGCCCGGTGTCCGCGTCAAGCGCACCGAGAAAATGCGCGATCAACGAGAAATGGAAGTGCCGGTCCTGCGTCCCGGGCCGATCAACCTCGATCCGGACCTGCTCGAACAGCCCTCCTACGCGATGTGGCACTACGAGAAGGCGGCCGACGAACAACCCGCCGATACGCTCGGTAGTCGACTTTGGAAAGTCGTTCGGAACGAGAAGACGGCCGCCGACAACACGCACATCGTCGCGTTCGAGACCGAACTCGGGGCACCGTTCTTCGTCAAGATCACCAAGACATTCACGCTGAGTCGGGACGAATATCACATCGGCATGTCGGTGAACATCGAGCCGCATCAACGGCCGGCCGGCGCGTCCGTCGAAAAATTCCGCTATCAGATCGAAGGCCCGCACGGCATGCCGATCGAGGGGGAATGGTACACGCAGAGCTATCGCCAGGGCATCGTCGCCTGGTCGGACGGCAGCAGTGCGAACCGGGCCCTCGAGATGCCCCAGGATACCTGGACGCACGGCGGCAGCGATCGTTACTCGACGACCGAGAAGCGCCCGATCCGGTTCGCCGGCGTGATGTTGCAATACTTCTCGTCCGTCCTCGCGGTCGACAACATTCAATCGAGCGAGCAAAAGGCGGACTACCTGGAACACGTGCGGTTCACGCCGACCGGCCCCGATCATCCGGGCCAGCAGTTTCTGAACGACCTGACGTTCCGTGCCATTAGCAAGGATCTGCCGTCCGACCGGGCGCACAAGCACCCCTATGTGCTCTATCACGGCCCAGTGAAGGTGCGGTTGCTCAAGCAACTCGAAGGCGACAAGGCAGTGCCGGAAGAACTCGTCAATCGTTATCGCGACGACCTCGGGCTGCGGGTGCAGACCGACGCGCCGCTCAACAACTTTTTCGGCCGCGTCGCCAACTTCATCGGCTGGACCGATCTCGTCGTCGCCTTCACGAACTTGATCCACTCGCTGCTCGGATTGCTTTCACAAGTGATTCCGAATTTGGCTTTGTGCATCATGGTGATTACGATCATGGTCCGGGGACTGTTACATCCGTTCAGTCGGCGGCAGATGATCAATGCCAAAGTCATGCAAGCCAAACAGGAGAAGCTGGCCCCTGAAGTGAAGAAGCTGACCGAGAAATATGGCGACGATTTCAGTCGGCTGAATCAAGAGAAAATGAAGCTCTACAAGGAGCACGGCATCAACCCGGCCGCCGCGATGGGCGGGTGCGTGTTGTTGCTCTTTCAAATGCCCGTGTTCATGGGGCTCTACTACGCGCTACAAGAGAGCATCTTCTTCCGACTCGAACAAGTTTCGACGAGCTGGATCCCGAACCTGGCCGCCCCGGACATGCTGCTGCGCTGGGGCGAAGGCGTTCCGTTCATTGCCCGCCCGGAAGACGTGGGCGGCTTCCTCTACCTCGGGCCGTACTTGAACATCCTGCCACTCATTGCCGTGGCATTGATGATGTACGTCCAGAACAAGATGATGCCCAAATCGGACGATCCGCAAGTTCAGATGCAAATGAAAATGATGAAGTTCATGATGATCTTCATGCTGATCTTCTTCTATAAGTCGGCGGCAGGTCTCGCGATCTATTTCATCTGCTCGAGCATCTGGGGTATGATTGAACGAAAGTTGATTCCCAAGAACGTCGCCGAGCTCGAGGCGGCTCGAAGGGCCAAGCGCGAGCGTGATAAGAGCAGCCCATCGTCACCAACCGAACCGACGAGTTGGCTCGGCAAGAAGATGGCCGGCTGGCGCGAGAAATGGCGAAACGTGCTGGAGGAAGCCCAGAAGCAACAACAATTGAGCCGCGATCAACGCGTCGGCGGTGAGAATGAACGCCCCGGCCAACCGCGGAACCCGCAACGCCAGTCGCCGCCAGACGGCAAGCGGAAGAAGAAAAAGCGGTAGACGCCGGTCGCCACGGTGCGGCGAATGCCCTTGCGCCGCACTCCACCGAATCGGGGTTGTTGCCGGACCGGTTTCTGGCCTGAACTCGAGTCGGTTTCGAACCTGGAGTTTGTCTCAACGCGGCCGGGCTACCCTGGGCCGCGGCGACATCATCAATCGGAATTTCGTCAGTTCCTTCCGACCAACAGCCCGACCGCCAGGCCCGCGACGAGGATCGCGACGACCCAGGACAGTCGGCCAATCCAGAGTTCCGCTCGCGCGGGCCAGGCGATTGGCTGCGTGTCCGTGATGGAGAGCATCGGCAGGTCGGCGACCGGGATCTCGTCGGTGCGCGGCAGGACCCAGTCGGGGTTCGAGTGAGGCCGGCCCGGTGCGGTTGGGGCGGCCGCGTCGGAAACGGTGTCGCCCGCTCGATTGAGATAGGCCCGCAGAACCGCGACGACTTCGCGCGGGTCTTGGTAGCGGTCGCGGGGTCGTTTCGCCAACAGAGTCCGCACGACGGTGAGCACGGTTGGCGGCAAGTCGGGGCGGATCGTTTCGATCGCGACGGCGTCGACGTTCATCTGGTGGTAAAGCTTGTCCGCCGAGTCGAGCCCGGCGAACGGCGGCCGACCGGTGAGCATGTGGTACAGCGTGCAGCCAAGCGAATAGAGGTCGCTGCGAATGTCGGCGGTCCGCGAGTCGCGAACTTGTTCCGGGGCCGTGTAGTCCGGCGTGCCGATCATCATGCCGACTTGCGTCAACTCGCCGGCCGCGCCATCTTCAATGCGGGCTAGCCCAAGGTCGGCCAGCTTGACTGACCCCCCGTCGGCCGTCACCAGAATGTTCGATGGCTTCACGTCGCGATGCACGAGCCCGAGCGCCGCGATGTAATGCAACGCCTGGGCGAGTTGGGCGGTGTATCGGCACGCTTGTTCAACCGAGAGCGCGCCGCGCATCTGAAGGATGTGCCCGAGGTCCGTGCCCGGCACATATTCCATCGCACAATAAAGTCGGCCGCGATCGTAGTCCGCGTCGAATGCGTGGACGAGGTGCGGATGGCTGATCGCGCCCAATGCGCGAATCTCGCGGAGGAACCGGGCGACCGAGGCCGTGTCGCGGGCGCGTTCGTCGCGGATCACCTTCACGGCGGCCGGCGTATCGAGCTTCCAGTTGCGGGCGCGGTAGATGCGACCCATGCCACCGGAGCCGATTTGTTCCTGAAGAACGTAGGAGCCGATGATCAATTCATTTCCGGATCCGTCGAGCACGGCCCGCAATTGATAGGGCGTCAGCCAGTTCCGGTAGACGAGTTCGGGCCCGAGAATCGCCCAGTCGTCGCAGCGTGGCAGAATGGTCTGGACGAGTTCGGCGAAATGCGCGGCCGGCAGCAGGCGCGGGTCGGCGAGCGCGTCGAGCAGGCCAGGGGTCGTGACGACAGACATGAACTCGGCAACATCAATCCGGGCGGTCGAGCGCTACAAAGGTAATTCGGTTCGAGTCGAATCGCGGACAAGAAAGTGCGACAATCAATCATACGCGGCGCGTCGAGTTCGCTCCCCGGTCAAAATCTATCGCCCGTGTGTACGTCATTCGCGCGTGGCGAAACGGACACGTAGTCTTTGGAAAAGAGCCGAACCGCGTCAGCGGCGGTGACGTTGAAAAGCGCCTGCCCCTCGCTGATCCAGTCGCCGCGCCGAAAGTGAAAAACCGCCATCGCGGGCCGGGGTTCGCGCGCGGCCGGCACGTTCTCCATTTCGCCACCGGGCTCGGGATCGAATTGAATTGTGATCGGGATGAGCGCCGCCAATTTGCGCGTGGCCCGATCGCGCACGAGCGTAAAGTCGTCCGTGAATTCGCACGAGACCCAACGCAAACCCCGTGGCTTACCCGTTCCCGCGGCCGCCTTCAAAAAAACATCGGCGAGCCGTTCGCGCTGGAGCCGAAACGACTCGCGGGCCCGTTCGGCCTGAACCTCGCGACCGAGTCGATAGAGCCACCATGCGCCCAGAAACAGTGCCAGCCCGGCGACCGGAACGAGGAACGGCCAGATCGAGAGTCCGTTCATGGCCGCTCCTCGGGCGAATAGTATTCGTACCGACGGGCACGCATCAGTTGGACTGCCACGATCACTTCGGCCCGAAACGATTCGGCCGAATTGGGGAAGTGGCGATCGACGAGTTCGGGTGCGGCCACGCCCGCCCGCACGTCTGCTTCCCAGGCCAACTGAAGTGGCCGAACTTTCCGTTCGCCGTCCAGGAAGCCGCTGATTTCGTTCACCTGGAACAAACTCGCGACGAATAGGGCGAGCACGGCGGGGCCAAATCGCGAGACCGCATCCCGTCGGCCGACCCAGGTAATGTACGCGGCACAAACGACCGGGGCCGTCAGCCAGCCGTATCGCCAGGCGAAGCCCATGTCGGCGTGGAACCCGGAACGCCCCCAGCCGATGCCGAACGCGACCGCTCCACCGGCCAACAGAAATAGGATCAGGCCGAAGTTCTTGAGAGTGGCGGACCCGATCGGCGGCCGAATCAACTGGCCGATCGCGAGTGCGCCGCACGCGACGATGGCGAACCCGATCGCCGGCCAGAGTCCCTGGGCGGCCGGCCCAAAGGCGATCGCCTGCGCCTGCAGGGCGATTCGCGCGGACTCGAGGACGCCCGCGCTCGCCGGATGATGGGCGGGGCGAACATACCCATCAACGTAGGCAAATATGTAAATTGGAACAACGGCGGCCAGAACGCCAAGTGCGATTCGCTGGCGGACGAGCATCCGGCCGCGCAGAGCGAGTACGAACATCCACGTCAGCGCCGCCCCGCCATAAACGAGCCCGGCCGCCCCGCACGCGAGCAGCGCCAGGCCGATCGCGCCGGCCTGCAGCCCGCGGCGGAAGTGATTCGATTCGGTCGTCACGTGCATCGTGACCAGAAACAAAACGGCGAGGGCCGTCACCAGGAGAAAGCAGAGCTGGTAGCCCATGTACAGGTTCTCATCGAACCCGACGTGCACGAGCATCAGGGGAAAGATCACATCGGTCCACGCAGCGCGACCGCGGACGCGCTGGGCCAGTCGGATCAAAAGTGCCGCGACCAGGGCGATGCCGATCGAGTTGAAGTAGCAGCCCGTTCGCAGATCGCCAGTCAATCGGAACAAGCCGATGTAGATTAGGCGCGGCAGCGGGAAGCGGTGCTCGTTGTGCAATTCCCAGAGCCACGGGCCAAGTGGCCGTTCCCCGAACCACGCCGGCACGAACGCCCACTCGTCGACGTACGGATTGACGAGCGCGAACCGCCAGACGAAGACGAGGTTGATCGCGAAGAGGATGGCCCAGACGAGCCAGGGCAAGCGGTCGAGCCATGGCCGGACGGGTAGATCGCTTGTCGCCTCAGTGCCGGGCACATAGTCTGTCTGGATCGAATTCTCGCGATCAACTGAACCACGCAGGGGAATGTCCGTCATGGTGGAACGTCGTATGGAACTGGATCGGCGATATCACCGCAAGGAGAAGATGCGGAAGCTCAAGCGGAAGCTCGCCGGCGCGAAGGGCGACGATCGCACCAAGATCCTCGCCAAGATTCACGCCCTCAGCCCGTTCTGGACCGAGCCGAAAAAGGTCTGACGGCTCACCGCAATTTTTCCAAATCTCGCCAGAACCCCGGATACGTCTTCGCGACGCAACCGGGGTTCTTGATTTTCACGCCGGGCACTTTGAGGCCGACGAGCGCGAGGCTCATCGCCATCCGATGATCGTTGTACGTCTCGACGGCCGCTCCGTGCATCAGAGGTTGCGGCCAAATCGTCAAACCATCGGGGAATTCGTCGACCTTGACCCCCAGTCGCCGCAGCTCGGTGGCGAGGGCCGCGATGCGATCCGTCTCCTTGAGTCGGATGTGGGCGACATTGCGAATCCGCGTCGGCCCCTCGGCGAAACACGCGACGGCCCCGAGCGTCATCACGGTGTCCGAGATCGCGTTCATGTCCACATCAATGCCGCGCAACGGCCCGCCGTGCACTGTGAACCCGGCTCGAGTCTCTTCGATGCGACAACCCATCTGACCCAGCACGTCGACGAAGGCGACATCGCCCTGTAGGCTCGCGCGATTCAGGCCGGCGACCGTAACGTGGCCGCCCAGGATCGCGGGAATCGCGAAGAAGTCGCTGGCGGACGACGCGTCCGGTTCTATGGCAATTGCGTTGGCCTTCAGTTCTTGCAAACCCTGAATCTGGTAGGTTCGACCATTATCGCGAATCTTGATGAGCACTCCGAGAGATCCCAATAACCGAATCGTCATATCAATGTAGGGTTCCGAGACGATCGGACCGACGACTTCAATCGTTGAATCACCCACTGCGAACGGTAAGGTCAGCAAGAGCCCGCTGAGAAACTGACTGCTCTTTTCCACTCGTATGCTCGCTCGTCCACCACCGTACATATTGGCGTTTACGACAATTGGTGGACAACCATTTCCCATTTCACTTCGAACGTCGACACCGAGTTGTGTGAGTGCATCGAGCAAGTCGCCAATCGGGCGCTCGCGCATGCGCGCAACGCCGTCAAGTCGAAATCGGCCATGTCCGAGCGCGACGAATGGCACTAGGAATCGAATCGTGGTGCCTGAATTGCCGACAAACAAGTCGCCGCCGGGCGCTTTCAACAGAAGATTGTTCGTGGAGTTTGAATAATCCTGCGCTACATCGATCGTGGTTCGATCAGACTGGACTTCGACTCGCCAACCGAGCCGACGCAGGCAATCGATCATCACCTCGGTATCTTCGCTGAGCAGAGCCCCCGACAACGTCACCTTCCGACCATGTGCCGCCAACACGAGCGCCCGATTCGTTAAGCTTTTCGATCCGGGCACGCTCACGGTGGCGCGCACCGGGCCCGCGAACAGTAGGATTTCGAGTTCGTCGGGGTAGGTGTGCATCGCGCAATCAATTCGGAACCTCGCCCCACGGGGCAACGGTGAACCGGCTGCGTAAGCTGCCGGGTCCTTGCTGCTTGCCCCGATTTTCACCAAGTCAAGTGACTACCAGTGCAAGGACCCGGCAGCTTACTTACGCAGCCGGTTCACCGTCGCCCGTGGGACGCGCTTCCCGAAACTCCAAATCTTGAGTGAATGCCAAAGGGCGTCAACTCGCCTCCAGATACGTCACGCGCATCAGGAACAGGCCACACGCCGGTGCCGTGGGGCCCGCTTCGCGGCGGTCCAGGGCGTTCAGGATCGCCGCTGCTTTTCCCTCGGGCCAGAATCCCCGGCCGACGTTCATCAACGTGCCGGCGATCGCTCGCACCATGTTGTACAGAAAGCCGTCCGCTTCCACGTCGATCCAGATCGACTCGCCGGCCCGGTTCACCGAGAGTTGCGTGATCGTCCGCACGCTCGTCTTGCGATTCGGCCACTCGGTCTCGAAACTGCGGAAGTCGTGTTCGCCGACCAGACAACTCGCGGCCCGGGCCATCGCGGCCGCGTCGAGGCGCTGGCGACTCTGACAATGAAATCGCCGCAGGAACGGGTCGGCGATCGGCTCATCGCGGATCACATAGCGATACAACTTTCGCAGCGCGTCGCGATTGGCGTCGAACGCATCGGGCACTTCACACGCTTCGCGAATCACCACGTCGTCCGGCAACTTGGAATTCACCGCCCGCAACAGTTCGCTCGCCGTCAAGCGCGTCTCACATCGCACGTTGACAACCTGCCCGACCGCATGGACCCCGGTATCGGTTCGACCACTGGCGTTTGCGTGCGGCCGAGTGCCAATGATCTCCGCAATCGCCAGTTCCAAGGTTTCCTGTACGGTCCGCAAGCCCGGCTGAATCTGCCAGCCACTAAAGTTGGTGCCGTCGTAGCTCAGGGTGAGTTTGTGATTGGTCATTGGTCATTAGTCAATAGTCAATAGTCAATCTTCAAAGCCAATGACCAATGACCAATGACCAATGCATCAGCGAACAAGCCCCAAATGAAGTAAAGCCTCGGCCACCTGGACCGCGTTCGTGGCCGCCCCTTTGCGGAGGTTGTCGGCGACGATCCACAGGCTCAGGGCGGTTGGGTGGCCGGGGTCTTTGCGGACGCGGCCGACGAAGGTGTGGTCCTGGCCGGCCGCATGGATCGGTTGGGGGAACTCCCCCTTCGCCTCGTCCATCAACACGACGCCCGGGGCTTTCGACAGAGCCGCTTTCGCTTGCTCGACGGAGATCGGCCGTTCGAATTCGACCGTTACCGCCTCGCTGTGGGCGATTCGCACCGGCACCCGGACGCACGTCGGCGAGACGGCGATTGTCTCGTCGCCCAGAATCTTCCGGGTTTCGTTGACAACTTTGTTCTCTTCCTCGGTGTAGCCGTTCGGGTCGAGCGTCCAGTCGAGCGTGAGCACATTGCCCGCGAGCTGGCCCCGGTGGGCGGTGGGCGTGACCTTTTCGCCCTTCATCCACGAATTGAGTTGCTGATCGAAGTCTTGCAGGCCGGTCGCGCCCTTGCCCGAACTCGACTGATACGTGGCCACGACCACGCGGCGAACCCGGGCGATGTCGTGTAGCGGCTTCAAGGCGACGCACAGTGGAATCGCCACGCAGTTCGGGTTGGCGACGATCCCCTTCTTGATGTTCTTCAGCTCGGCCGAGTTCACCTCGGGGACGCACAATGGCACATCCGGGTCCATGCGCCAGGCGGACGAATTGTCGACGACGATCGCACCTTGCTTCGCGGCGATGGGGCTGAATTCCTTGCTGATCGTCGATGGAGTACTCGACAGAACGATCTGCACGCCCGCGAAGGCTTCCGGGCGAATGGCCTCGACGACGAAGCGTTTCCCGCCGAACTCGATCGGCTTGCCGGCGCTTCGTTCCGAGGCGAGGAATTTGATCGATCGAATCGGAAAGTTCCGTTCGACCAACACCGTTCGAATCAAATCGCCGACGGCACCCGTCGCGCCGACGATGGCCAAACTTACGGACACACTCGTTCCCCGTTGGAGATTCTCGATGGCCCCGTTATTTATACGGACGACCAAGGTGAGGCCGCTAGAGAGCGAAAGGTTCACTCGGCGAACGAGCGGCCGACTTAGGTCGTGTAGTCCGCGTTCAGTCGCACGTATTCGGGCGTCAGGTCGCACGTGTAGAAGCGGCAGGCACCGTCGCCGAGTTCAAACTTGAGCCGCAGATGGACTTCGCGGTTGTCTTTCAAATAGGCGGAGGCGGTCTTGGCGTCGAATGGCAACGGCACGCCAGCCCGGTACAACTCGAACGGCCCCATCCACAAACTCAAATCCGTTTCCGCGAACGCGACCCCCGCATAACCGGCGGCCGACACGAATCGACCCCAGTTCGGGTCGGCCCCATAGATCGCGGTCTTCACCAGCGCGCTCTCGGCCACCGTTTTCGCAATTTGCCGGGCGTCCGTGGCTGATCGGCAGCCGTCGACGTCGATCGTGACCAGATGATTCGCGCCTTCGGCGTCGGACGCCATCGCCCGCGCGAGTTCGCCACACACTTCGCGGACGGCCCGTGCGAATCGATCCAGGTCGGGCCCGGCAAGCGGCGGCCCGGCTCCATTCGCCAAGATTAGCACCGTATCGTTCGTGCTCGTGTGGCCTTCGACGCTGATGCAGTTGAACGTATCGACGACGGCGACACGAAGGATTTCCTGAAGATCGTCGGGCCGAACGGCCGCGTCGGTGAGGACGAAGCCGAGCATGGTCGCCATGTTCGGGCCGATCATCGCGGCCCCCTTGGCGAACCCGGCCATGACATTCGAACCAACCGTTCGGTATGCGGACTTGATCCGCGTGTCGGTTGTCAAGATGGCCGTCGCCGCCCGCTCGAAATGTGCGGTTGTGGCGCCGAGTTCCCGCGCCGCCAGTGGGATGCCCGACTCGAACACGCCCATCGGCAACAATCGGCCGATCACGCCGGTCGACGCGACGAGTACTTGCTCGGCCGGGCAACCGATTCGTTCGGCGGCGAGCGCGGCCATCCGCCGCGCATCGGCCATTCCTTGCTCACCCGTGCACGCGTTTGCGTTCCCGGAACAAACGACGAACCCACGCGCGTCGGCCCGGGGCAAGCGTTCCTTGCAGACGAGGACCGGAGCGGCCGCGACGCGATTCTGGGTGAACACCCCAGCGGCGGCCGCCGGCCGAGCGCTGACGACCAGGGCCAGGTCGAGCCGGCCCGGTTCGGCGTGCCGCAGGCCGCAGTGCACGCCGGCGAATTGAAAGCCATCGGGAAGTTGCATGGCGGATGGGATAGGGACGCGACACCAGACGCCAAGGCGGCGGGGGCGAGGTTGATCTCCGCGCCGATCATCAGGTACAATTCCAGTGCCCGAGAGTGCACCAAATGCCAGCGACCCTGCTCGCCCCCGAAGTGACAACGACCCCACGAGGGCCAAGCGGTCCGATCTTGGCTCGCCTCGTTGCGAAAGTCAATCGATGGGCTTCAACGGCAGGCGGTACGCCGTCAATTCACGTCTACATTCACCCGAACCTTCCCACGATTCGATTCGGCGTCGTGGCCGCGACCCGACCGTATGACCGGGTCATTGACGATTCGTTGTCCGAGTTGGATCAGGGGTTCGCGACGGACGACGATTTTTCAATGCTCGATCTCGAGTTTCGTCTCTTCTTCGCGGTCACTCTCGAACAACTCGCTGACTGGGCACGCGGATGGGAGCCGTGGACCGATGCCTAGCTACGACGCTCACTTGGCGACCGCGCGAAATAACTTCGACTTGATGACCTACCTCCGAACGAATCGAATGCAACTCGATTCGGGCTGGGTCGTGGTCGTCGCCTCCAGGCCAGGTTGAATCCATTCTGCTCGATCATCACTTGAAAGAAATCATTCAGTTTGGCGGTAAGCTCGCAGGGATTACGATTCCGTAGCGAGGACACTCACAACTTACTGAGACGGCACGCACCGATTCGGCACGATCG
>JANLUE010000484.1:0-1190 GCA_031363325.1 Gemmataceae bacterium | reverse complement strand
CATCCAGCGCACGCTCACGCGCTACGGTGGCAACGCGACGAAAACGGCCGAACCAATGCCGCCAATCCACGCGGCAAACGCGACGGCCGCGAAGAGCGTCACCAATGGGAGTGACGAACCCATGACTGGGTCGAGCAACTGCCGTAGTAGAAGTGCCGCGCTGAGGGCCACCAGAGTTTGGCCCAGGGTCGCGGCCCGGCTGCGATTCGCCTGGTTCATCGGAATCTTGGTGCGGTCTACCTACAAATTCTTGCCAGTGATCGAGTCAGGATCGTGCTTCAAGCCGATGGATCCTTCATCAACGTCGAAAAGTTGCCTCGTCGCGAGCCTACGAAAAGAAGTTAGATGAGTTCGTTGTGACAAGTCAACAACTTCCGCCCAGTGGCCGCTTCGCGAACTTCGCCATGAGTTATGCCGAAGCCTGTTCACTCTCCGGCTCCTCGTCCGCCTCGATCGGCGCCGACTTCAATTCCGCGAAGATTTCATCCATGCGTCGCACCGCACCCGTCAGCGACAGGGACGCCATCTCGAAATTGGTGTGGGCCGACGCGCGTTTGTGTTCGCGGGCGAACATCTCGGCGCAGGCCCGGAGCTTCGGCAGTTTGCCTTTGATTCGACGGAGATAGGTGACGTGGTCGCCCTTGAGGAATGCCGGCTCGACGGCCCGGATCGAGTCATAGAGCAGGCGAGGCACTTCGATGAGTTGTTCGTCGTCGACCACTTCGTCGGCGTGCTTCGCGAACGTGCGGATCATCCACAGATGAGCCAACTCGAAGTTCAATTGCTCGACTGCTTCGGCCGGGGACATGGCACGTCGCTCAATGCCAACGCGGGAGGAGGCTTGGAATTACGGTCCGAACTAAATCGCATCCCGAAGGGATGTCAGCAATTAGCCGCGAAACTCATGTCCCCGCGGGTGACGGGCCGGAGCCTGTCACGAAGTAGAACGAGGTCGTAACCGACAACCAACCCGCTTGTACTACGGCGGCGTGGACCTGGACGCCACATTGATGTTCACCCAATTCCTCGACAAGAAGGGCAAGACCGTCTCCGAGAAGGATTTGCCCACCTCGCGTGAATGGTGGAATGGCCGACGGCCGGCGGTCTTTGGCCGTTACATTCGAGAGGCGCTCTAAACGTAGTTCGCCAGTTCGTTGTACGCGATACGTTTTCGGAAGCGGATGCCCACG
>JANLUE010000438.1:0-2058 GCA_031363325.1 Gemmataceae bacterium | reverse complement strand
CGTGGGCCATCTTCGAGCAACTAGTTCCACGCGTCGCCGGGCATGCCCATCGCCAGTTTGAGCGCACCCATCGCCCCGGCGTAGACCGGGTCGTTCACGCGCGTCACCTTCGCCCCGCCGTATTCCTTCAAGCCTTCCACGATCATGCGATCGAGGCCCTTCAGTTGACTGCCACCGCCACCGAGGATGATGTTCTGCAACATTCGCGGCTGGAACTCGGGGTCGATGCCCGCGATCACCGACTTCAGGCCTTCGACGATCGGCCCGACCATCGTGGAGCAAGCGCGCTTGAGCGGGTCGGTCACGTCGAACGATTTCGGTTTGCCCTTCACCGGCAACGTGACGATGGCCGTTTCGTTGACATCGTGGACGAAGCCGTACTTCTCCTTGATCTCGCGAAGCATGTGCGGCGACGCCTGGATGTCCGGATAACGTGCGAGCAGGGCCTTCCGAAATTCCTCGTCGACGTGGTCCCCGCCGATCGGAATCGTGACCTGTTCTTCTTCACCTGGAAACATTCCATAAATCGGGCAAAGGTCCGTGGTACCCGCCCCGATGTCCACGACCAGCGTATCGCACAGGCGGTTCATGCCGTAGGCGATCGCGAAAGGTTCGGAGACGATCATCACGGCGTCAAACGCTTCGCGGCAGGCTTCGAGGATCACGCCTTTGTTGATGATGGTCGCCCGCGACGGCGAGCCGATCACGCCGTACACCGGACGATCGGTCCGGGGCTTGGTCAGGCCGACGGCGTGTTCGACGAGCATCTTGGCGGCGAGCTTGCGGCGGGCGATCGATTCGGCCGGCACGCCCGCGTCCTTCGTACTGGCGTACTTGAGCACGCCCTTTTCGAATGGCCGCATCACGTCGAGCGCGAGTCGATGCGTCACGAGGTCCTGGCCGAACACGAGGTCGCGGCCGAGCATCGTCCGGGCGACGTGGTCCTTCGGCCAGCCGACGGCGCTCAAGATGACATCGCGAATCCCATGCGACGAGGCGACGGACGTTTTGAACGTGCCGAGGTCCATCCCGATGAACGTGCTGCCGGTTTCCATACCCGCGCTCCGGTGGTCGAGGTCGTTAGCCGGCGGCCGGCTCGTGCTCAAGTTGATTTCGCAGGGCGACGTTGTCTTCGGCGATGCGTTCGAGCAGTGCAGCAGCGTGTCGATCGGCGGCGTCCGATAGTTCGGCTTGTTCATCCTCGTAGCTGGGACCAAGAATGAAGTTCGGGATCGGCGCTTGCTCCGCGACGCGGCCAATATCGAGTGCGAGGGCGAGCGGATAGTTCGACGTCGCCGGTCCAACGACCTGCACGTGGACGGCCGGGGCGGGCCTTCGCAAGAAAACGACCCCCGCGATCAAGGTGCCGGTCAGCAAGGCGACGAGTCCACCGAGCGCGTAGACCACGGAATGCAGGAATTCGTTTGAGTCGCCCGACATGTGGCTCGGAACGACGGCAACCGGTGCGGCCGCGTGAACTTCGACAGACTCCGAACGAACGGGCGGAGTCGGTTCGATCGACGCGGCCCGCTCGCGTTCGAGCGCGGCCCCGGCGAGGATCAGGTCGGCGATCGGATCGGTCGAGCCAACGACTTCCGCCGGCAATGGTTTCGGTTCGGGGCGAACGGGTTCGACGACGCGAGGCGGGATGGTCAGATAGGTCGGCAACGCGGGCGATTCAACTTGCAATTTGGTGCCGATCACGACGCGCGGGACCGGTTCGGCCTCGGCCGTCGCGGCGAAAACCAAGGCCAGGCCGACGGAACAACGAAAGCGCGTCATGCACCGACCCCCCGTGTGCGCGGGACTGCCATACCGCAAAGATCGGTTGGAAAGCCAGGGCGACTTTACCGGTCCCGCCGGGCGCGTGGGCCAAAGTTGAATCGAATCGACGCGACCGGGCAATTTGGCTGAAGTTGGCCGGCCCCGGCGCGTTGGGCGGGCCGGCGCGGGTCGATAAACTGCGTTCTACGGTTACCTCTCCCCACTCTCTCGGGCTCGCACCATGACGCGCCGCTCTCCCATCTACCGCGTGCTGCTCGCGGTTGGCATTCTTGC
>JANLUE010000429.1:0-1431 GCA_031363325.1 Gemmataceae bacterium | reverse complement strand
TCGAGGTCGTAGTCGAAGAACATCGCGCCGAACTTCAAAGGCGTGCGACTGGGGCCGGTGAGCCCGTGTGCGAGCGCGGAGTCGGTGAAGAACAATTGCCTGGCCTGGCCGGCCGGCGTGGGGCGCAGCTTCAGGAACGTGTTCGGTTCGTTCGCGAAGTTGGCGATCACCGCCGCGAACACGCCCGGCAGCACATACCCGGTGTCGATGCCCATCCCGCCACGCGCGGTCGCGTCGTCCGGCAAGCCGACGCCACAGATACCGGCGCATTCGGTGTAAACGCGTGTTCCACCCGGACCGGGCTCGTTGTGGAAGAAGAAATTGGGCGTACCATCGTTGGCGACGATCAGGTCCGGCCAACCGTCCTGGTCCGGGTCGCAGGCGATCACGCCCAGGCACTTGCCGACCGGGCGTTGCCGAGCGTTTGGCCCGACGCCATCGGGTCGAAACACCAGCACGCCCGCCTTCTTTGAAACGTCTTCGAATTTGTTGCCGCCCAGGTTTCGATAGAGCGTGCACTGCGCTCCATTGAAGTCGCGTGGCGGCACATAGGCCCGCCCAACGCCGCCGACGGTGGCGCTCACATCCCGATCGAACTTCGGCGACCACTCGATGTAGTGGCTCACGAACAGATCGAGTTTGCCATCGCCATCGTAGTCGAGAAACGTGGCCGACGCGCCGAACGGAATCGAGTGGTCCCAGGCACCAAATTTGTCGCGATCGATGTCCCAGGGGAGGTCCGGGCCGCCGCCGACGCCGGCCGAATCGGTGATTTCCTCGAACTTCTTGCCGTCGACATTTCGGAACAGATGGTGCTTGCCGACACAGCTAATGAAGATGTCCGGCCGGCCATCGTTGTCGATGTCCCCGACGCAGACCCCCATCCCGTACATCGGCACGTTCAGTCCGGCAGCGGCCGTCACGTCTTCAAACTTGTTGCCGCCGAGATTGCGGTAGAGAGCCATGGTCGGGCGCGGCCCAGTCTGGCCCGGCAACGCGCCGGATTGAATGAACAGGATGTCCGGCTTGCCGTCCCCATCGTAATCGAGGACGGCCACTCCCCCGCTCATCGTCTCGGGCAGGATCTTGAATCCGGTCGCGCCGTTCAGGTGGCGAAACTTGATCCCGGAGTCGGCCGTGATGTCCGTGAACTTGCTGATCGGGACGGGGCTCGATGTCGGAGGCTTAACGGGCCCGACGATCGGCGGTGTGGGCTTGGTCGGCGTCTCGAAGAGCACCTTCGCGAAGTAGTACGCGCCGGCGCACGCGGCGAGAAAAGCGAGCCCGAACGCGAGAACTTTTCGATACATATCAATTCGTTTATGTGAGTTCGTCTCGTGTAACTGCAGCCCAATCCCACACCAGTTCCGGAGCTGAATTGTCCACTTATCCCAGAGGGATGGCAGCGATTAGCCGGGGGTTGAGCGAAGC
>JANLUE010000417.1:0-4812 GCA_031363325.1 Gemmataceae bacterium | reverse complement strand
GCCCAGGGCAAGATGGCGCAGCCATCGCCGCCCTGGGTCGGGCCTGAAGGGCGCTAGCCCAAGCCCAGTGCCTTGATCCGCCGCACGAGTCGACTGCGATAGACGCCGAGCGACTCGGCCGCGGCGGTCTGGTCGCCCTTCGATTTGCGTAGTGCCAGCTCGATCATTCGTCGTTCGACCTGTTCGAGAACGTCGTCGAGCTTCGGGGAACGGGCGGGTACCTCCGCGGCCGATGCCGCCCGGGCCTCGGTCGCCGATCGTCGCAACGTCAATGGCAAATGGGCCACTTCGACGCGAGCGCCGGCCGCCCGGTTCACGGCCAACCCGGCGACCGCCCGGAGTTCGCGCAGGCCGCCGGGCCACGGCGCGCTCGAAAGTATCGTGATCACATGGTCGGCGAACGTCGCGCCGTCGAACCAGTTCGAGAGGAAACGCGGCAACTCGGCGAGGCGATCGGACATTTCGGGCAGGCGAATTTCAATCACGCTGAAGGTGGCACGAAATTCCGGCAATAGTCCCGCCCCGTCGTTCACGCCGACCGCGATTCGACATTCGTCTTCGAGTAGGTCGCCCCACTCGACGAGCTCGGCCTGCAAGTCGACCGGCATGGACTCCGGGGACTTCAGATAGATCGTCCCGACTCGCCCGGTCTCGGCGAGCCCGTTGTGGCCGAATAGCAACGAGCGAATCAGGTACGGCTGGAGGCCCGCGCAATCGACGGACACGAACGCTTGCTCGCGGGTCACGCCGTGCGCGTGGATCGCCCGAGCGAGCGTCTCCTTGCCGGACCCCGGCCCGCCGATCAACCACAGTGGCGTGTGTGATTTCGCGGCCAACTCGGCCTGAGTACGGACGCGTCGAGCGATCGGCGAAGTCCCGCCTTCGAGTTTCGCTTCCGCTCGTTCGAGCGCGGCCTGCCGCAATGTGACCAGCCCCTCGGCGAGGCCCTTGCCTCCCGGCGCTCCGGGCACCGGCTCCGTGGCCGCGATGAATCCAACGACTCCAAGTAGCTTGTCGCCATCCCGAAGCGGCACGAACGTGAGGTCCCACCAGGGCGGGCCGAATCGACTCGGCGGGGCCGGTCGGCGAACGCGGGCGACCCGGCCACGCATCGCCTCGGTCGGCGGGGCCATCACCTGGAGTAGAGCCCGCACGGCGGCCGGGACGGCCTTCGACAACTTCATGCGATGACAGTGTTCATGCAGAACGGCCTCGGCCGACGTGCGTGAAACCGTCTCGAACGCCCGATTGACGAACCGCACGCGCCGACGCGGGTTCAACAGAAAGAGGGCGTCCGTCGTCTGATGGAACAGGGCGGCCCAGGTGCCGCGCGGCGTCGGGTCGGGAGATGTGTCGGACATGTTACCGTCATACACGCCGTGGGGCGGTCAGGACTCAAAACCGTTCGAAGGACCGGGCTTATGGGTTTCGCTCCCGAGCTTCGCCCGACTCATGGGCGGGCACGTCGTTCGGTCCGGGACTGGCGACGCGGATCGGCGACTTGCAGATCAGGCACGGCACGACGTTGCCACGTTCGTGATCTTCGACGAGTTGATACTTTCGGCAGCGGGGCTCGGGGCATTGCACGGCGACGACCATGACGGACCTCCGGCGAACCTACGCCGCCCGGGGCGGTTGCAGTTTCTCGAACATCAGCCCGACGATCTGTTCCAGCGTATCGATGTAGTCCGTCGAAGCGACCGCCGCGGCCCGGCGAATCAAACGCCGTTTCCGCTCGATCCGCTCGACGCAGTGCTCGGCCCCGAGACGACTGAGTGCCCCGTTCGGGCCCTCCATGCCCAAAAGTTCTTCCGCCTCGTCTGGCGTCAGTTGGGCGGCCCGGTCCGGGTTGCGTTCGAGCCAGCCGAGCAGTTCACTGTTCGCGGCCCGCTCGGTGAGTCGCCGCAAGCCCCCTTCGTGTTCGGGGAGCTTCTTGCCGTGCATCCGGGGCAGGAGCCGATCGAGGGGCAGGTCCCGCAACTCGTTGACGTGCAGGTCGAGGGCCTTGGCGCACTGGCTAACGGTCGCGTTGCGGAGCCGTCGGCCCTCGCCGTTCTTGATGATTTCCCGGACCGTGTGGCGGTTCAGGTTGGCGATGCGGGCGAAGTCTTCCTGGTTCCAGCCGCGTTCTTCGACGAGGCGGGCAATCTTTCGCGCGAGTTCCGGCGCGCGTGCCGCGAGGAGGCCGTCCATAGTTGACCGTCAGGGCAAATGGTGTCCATTACCTGGGGAGACGGGCACTATATCAAGTTTGGTCGCGCGAGCGTTTTTCATTCTTTACGAACCAGAAAATCCGCCACTTCGAACGATTGGCCCTGAAACTGAATCCGGCGGATCGGCCACTCGCTCGGCGGGGTCGCGAGCGACCAACCATCCTCACGGAGCAGGTATGTGTCGGCGAGCGCGGTCGCGCCAAGGCGCTCCTGCCACACGGCCGCCCAGCCCGGCAGCCAGCGATCTTGCGCGGCCGGCAGGAACAAGCCTTCCGACGATTCACGACCCGTCAAGCAAACGGCCGGGGCGATTCGCCATTCGTGCTCGAACGGCGTCAGCCGCAGGAATGTTTTGCCCGCGGCGATCGTGTCGGCCACCCGTTCACTGAGCTTGGTCGCGGACCGATGCACGATGTGCCACTTCAGGACCGCGTCGAATTCGGCCCGCTCGCTGGAGGTCGGTTCGTTGAGCCATACGGTCCGGGCGGCCGTCGCGTGCAGGCCAAACTTGCGGCCCGTCGCCTGAACGATGCACGAGCGCTGGACCGGATCGGAGCCGGGACCACGGCGCCGATGCGATCGGTTGCGACCGTCGCCCGAAATCTGCAGCCCGACCGCCTCGGCCCCATGTCGAAACAAGCGGTGGGCGACCTGGCCGGCGATTTCTTCTTCGGTGTCGCCAGCTTCGAGGTTGCGGGCCGTCGCTTCGATCGCGTGGGCCACGATGCTCCCAAGCTCCGACATCCGGGCCGACTCCCACATCGAGAGCTTGCGCCGTTCGACCACGAAGAACGTGCCCGTGAACTTGCAATCGCGGAACGGCTGATCGCACGCCACTTTTCGCCCGAACACGAGGTCCGAGATCATTTGTTCGCGGCTCGTCGTCCAGTGCCATTCCTTCAACTGGAACCCGAGCCCGGCGAGATCGTCGTCGAAGAAGCGCTGGGTGTCGGCGGCCGAACACAACAACCAACGTTGATGCGAGTTGTAGAAGAGGGCGGGGGCTTCATCGCGGCCGAACAGACCCACCGGGCCGGGGCCGGCCGTCAGCCAGCGCACGTTGGGGGGATGCAGGACGAGCAAGCCATCGCAGGCGCAATCGTGCAGGAGCTTGGCGATCACCGCTTGCTTGGCGTCGATGTCGAGTCGGCGCAGGGTCGAGGCGGCCTCGGCCGCGGTGACGTTCGTATCGGACTCGGTCGACATGCGGTTATTCGTAGGGCCGGTCGATGCGCCCCTCGGCGTATCGGCGGGCCAGTTCCAGATAGCGGGCGTTGATCGCGCGCGTCTTGGCGATTTCGTCCACGGTCGCCGCTCGAACCACGCGGCCTGGAATTCCCATGACCACCGATCGTGACGGGATGCGGGCACCTTCGACGACCACGCTGCCGGCCGCGATCAAACACTCCGGCCCAATCTCGCTGCCCGACAGCAAGCGGGCCCCGATGCCGATCAGCGTATCGGGCCCAATCTTCGAGCCGTGCAGGACCGCCGCATGGCCGGCCACGACGCCCGATTCGATCGTCAGCGGATCGTCGAAGTCCGTGTGCAGAATACAGCCGTCCTGGATGTTGACCGTGTCGCCGAGCGTCACGCGGGCCACGTCGCCGCGGATCACGGTTCCATACCAAAGATTGACGCCGGTCCCGAGCGACACGTCGCCCGTGATCACGACCCCGGCCGCGATATAGGCACCCTTGACGACCTTCATGGCATTACCGGTAGAACTTGCGACATGACCACAATCGTCTTTCCGTTCGATTTGTATGGTTCCGCAGGCACCGGGGCCGGGGCCTTGTTGCTCGCCGACGCCGTCCGCGAAATGATCGAGGACGCCGAGCTCGAAACTCGCCCGACAAGAACACATGCACTCCGCGATCGAATCACCATCGACGAATTCGCCTTCGATTCACCCGCGGAGGTCGGCAACTGGCGTCAATCGGGCCGAAGCGCGCTGTTCGCACCGTTCCAGTCCAAAGAACCCATCCTGTGGCTGGCCGGCAACCATTTGGGCGTACTGCCGGTTTACGAGGAACTGGGCGAAAAGGGCCTGGTGATTCAATTCGACGCCCATTTCGACGTGTTCGCCTTGGCCGACAGCCCACGCACGCCCTCGCACGGCAACTTTCTGCTCCACGCTGATGGACCAATCCCGCCGATCGTCCACGTCGGCAATCGAGATCTGTTCCTGCCAATGGGGTCAGTCAAGAAACACTTCCGAGCGATCGTGTCCGGCGAGGACTGCGCCCTCGATCCGGATGGGGCGGCTCAACGAATCAAAGCGTTGGCCGCGAAGGCTTCGCGAATCTGGATCGACATCGATTGCGACGCGTTCGACCCGGCGTTCGTGCCCGCCGTGCAGAACGCCTTGCCGATGGGCCTCGCGCCAAGTTTCGTACTGCGAATCTTGGCGGGGCTGAAGTGGGAGAAGGTCGCTGGCCTATCAATCTCCGAGTTCGACCCCGGTCGCGACGACGCGGATCGAAGCCTGCTCACACTGGCCTGGCTGATTGAATGGAGTTTGTTGAAGTGGCTGGAATGAGGTTCGAGGCGAGCGGTCCGGGTCGAATTCGAGATGAAACCTGGTGTCACGATTCGA
>JANLUE010000408.1:0-5447 GCA_031363325.1 Gemmataceae bacterium | reverse complement strand
CCGGCGGTCCGAACGCGGTCACGTCGATCGATGGCATATTGCCCAACAACTTCAACGGTACTTGGTCGATCCGTGGACAAGTCGCGCTCGCCAAGCCGGCCGGCGTGGCGGCGCTGGGCGGAACGATCGTCGTTGGGCCGGACGGACTGCTCTCGTGGACCGCAAGCGACCAACTGAACGATGCCGCGACGGTCGAATTGCTCGGTTCGGGCCGGCTCGGGACGGTGCTGGAGTTGAACGCCCACACCGACACGATCGCCCGCTTAACGGTCCACGGCGGCGCGAAAGTGCGAACCACGACTGGCTCACTTGTTGTCAAGGAATTGTTCGTAGCCGGTGAAGCGATGCCGAAGGGCGTGTACTCGGCCTCGACTGGATGGCTCGAAGGGCGAGGCTACGTGATCGTTGGCGATGTGAAACGCGTGCCGGTGAACGGCACCGTTCGCGATCCGCAACAAGTCGTTGGCGTGGACAACCTGGCGATTCTGGGGGCGGACACCACGTTTCAATTGCCCGAAGGCGATTGCCGAATCACGGCCATCACCGGGGAACATTCGCTGACGCTTTCGGCGACAGGCGACCGAGCCCGGTTCAACGGCTTCATCGCGGGCAACGGTGCGGTGCGAATCGAAGGGCCGCTCACCATCGGTGGCCCGGCGAGCAATTCCTACTCGGGGCCGACAACTCTCGAACGCGGGGAATTTCGGCTGGCGAAGCCCAAGAATGCTCTCGCGATTCCCGGCGACTTGAACGTTGTCGATGGAACGGTCCGACTCGATTCGGATGGACAGTTCGCGCTCAAATCCGTGGTCACGTTTGGTGGGTCCAAGCCGACGACCTTGAATCTGAATGGCCACACGACCGCGTTCAGCAAGCTGGTGCTTTCCAAGTCGGCCAAGGTCAATACCGGGACTGGCGGCATACTTCGGCTGCAACAGTTGTTCGTCGATGGCACCCGACTCCGCGATGGCGAGTATCGTGCGCCCCTGGCGTGGCTCGAAGGCCCCGGAATGGTCACGGTCGATTCGCGCGTCGATATTCAGGGCGTGATCGCCTCGCCGGAAGCGGCCATCGGCGTCGGCAACGTTGGCCGACTAATCGGCGCGACACAGTTCGGCTACCCGTCGGCCGGCGGCGACTTCGACATCCTGACCGAGGGGCGCACACTGAAGCTCGATAGCGGCGACGGCAATCCGTTCGAGTGGTCGGGCACGATTTCAGGGACGGGGAACGTCGAGTTTTACATGGGCCCGTCGTACACCGCACATCGCGATTCACCCCTTCGCCTGTCCGGCACGAAGCCGAACACGGCGACGGGCCAGTTCCTGGTGAAGAAGGGCCGCGTGCAACTCGAGAAGCCGGAAGGCGTGGATGCGATATCGGGCGATGTAACCGTCGGCGGCCAGGGCTTCAACGACTGTTTGTTCTGGGTCAACAGCCACCAGATCAATGACTCGGCGAAGGTCACATTGCTCGACGCCGGCAATAGCGGGGCGGCCTATATGCACCTCAACGGTTGCCAGGAAATCGTGGCCAGCCTGACGATGACGGCCAACAACAAAGTCCGCACCGATTCGGCCATGGGCAAGAGCGGCACGCTTACCGTGAAGGCGTTGACGATCAGCGGCACCAATCAACCGGCCGGCACCTATTCGGCCGCGAACGCCAAGTGGCTCGAAGGCAAAGGGAGCGTGATCGTCCGGCCGTAGCGCAATCAGGTCGCACCGAGAATGGGGCGGGGTCGCGGCTGGCGAAAACGGCGGCCCCGACAAATCTACTTCCCCTTCAACTCCTGGTCGCTCAAGATGGTCACATACGCTCCATGCGGGTTGTTGACGTTTGCGACTTTCAGCAACACCGTGTTCTTGCCGGCCTTCAGTTTCACGGAGACCCGATTCTGATCGGGGGCCGCGGCGCGGGCCTCCGTGACTGTGAGTACGTCTTTGCCGTTCACTGTTAATTTGCAGCCGTCGTCGGAGCCGATCAGGAACTCGGCCGACTGTTCCACTGGGGATTCGATTTCGCGATAGAGGTACGAGACCGATTGTTGGCCCGCCTCGCCGTGCAAGGCGGCCAGGTCGAGGTAACTCTTCGCGTCGAGCCTCACCGAGCGCCAGGCGAGTTCCTTCGGGGCCGGGCCGGAGCTGGGGCCGTTCCATTCGGGGAACTTCGTCTTCGCATCGAACTCCACGGTCTCCGGGCCGAACTTGTGATCGAGCCCGCCACGCTTGAATGGGCCGACGACCCACCACGCGTCGGGCGTCAGGGCGGCGGTCCGCAAGGTGAACAGGTATTCGACCAGGTCCACCAGTTCTTCCTCGGTCAGGGCCGCGACTAGATTGTCGGGCATGATGGAGACGAGGCTCTTCTGCTTCGGCCCGTCCAGGTCCTTCGTGGCGAAAGTGTGATCCTTGCCGTTCGCGTCGCGAAGTGTGATGTTCGTTGGCGATTCAGTAACCAAGAGGCCGGTGATCGGCTTGCCATCGAGCGTTTCAATCTTCCATTGCACATATTGATCGGCGATCGCCTTCGAGGGCAGCAAGAGCGATTCGAACAGGTTCTCCTTGCTCCCCTTCTTGCCGATCATCGAGAGGTCGGGGCCGATGTTGCCCCCGATCCCGCGAACCGTGTGGCAGCGCAGACACTGGGCATCGCCCGCGAGCGACTTCTTCATGACGGCCTCGCCGTGCTTGGCGTCGCCGGTTCGTTGCGCCAGCACGGCCGGGCTCGGCAACTTCTTCGGGTCGAGCTTGCCGGCCGCCGGGAACAGCAAGTTCGCTCGGGCCCGCTCGCCCGCGAAGGGGCTGTTGCGCAACAGTCGACCCGCGTCGGCGATGAGCGCTTCCGGAAGCTTGCCTTGCTCCTTCAATTGCAACAAAAGCCCCGTCCCTTGCCGAGTGCCGGAGAGGGCGTTGAGCGCCGCGGCACGCAATTCCGCCCTGTCGCCGACGATCAGCTTGTGCAACAATTCGAGCGATTCCTTGCCGCCGGAATTGACGCCATTCCCGGACGCGAATCCGCCGATCGCGGCGACGACCGTCGGCCCGAGAACCGGGTCGTCGACCAGTTTTTCCAGCTTGTGGAAGTACTTCACATGATCGAGTTTGCCAATGACGCGAACCGCCTCCAGGCGAACGTCGCGGTTGTTGGCCACATCTCGAGCGAGCGCCTCGACTTCCGAGACCTGCGTGCAATCCGGGGCGGCCGCGGCGAGTTGCAGGCCGGCCAGTTGCTGATCCTTGCTCGCGAGCATCGTCGAGATCGCCGTGCGAACGTTGTCCCCTTTCTTCAGGTCGGCCCACTTGGTCGGCAGGAACAGTTTCAGGTTCTCGACGGCCCGGGTCTTGATGTCCGGGGCCGCATCCGACGAGAGGAGCTTGAGCATCGTCTTGCCGGCGGCAATGTCCGAATTGACCGCGAGAATATCGACGATCCGCCCCTTCTGCGCCGGCGTGAGTTTCGGATCGACGAGTAGTTTCTCGAGCCGTGGCAACACGGACTTGGGCCGCAGTTCCCAGACGAGGTCGGCGACCTTGTCGTTCCATACCGGAAAGTGCTTGTCGAAATCGGCAAGGATGGCGTCGCGGCGTGCCGGGTCGGTCCCGCAGGCGATGTTCAGAGCGGCGCGGTAGAAGATGTCCTGGCCGTCGTAGAGTTTGGCCAGGCCATAAAAGATGCGAGACACGACTTTCGGTTCAAGTAACCGGAGAGTAATTAGGAGTTCACGCCTATATTGAGGGGACGGCGCTAGTAGTTCGATTCCCTTATTAACGTCTTCGTCTGATGCCTTCGCGAGCGCGTAGCTACCTTTTACTCCGTCTACCTCTTTCCAAATCCAGTCGTCTGGATCAAAGATCAGTTCGTTGCCATTGTCTCGATCAATTCTGAGCATTGCTGCAAGCACCTGGCTTACCGCGTCACGGACGGCCTTTTCATTGGACATCTCAAACACTCGAAACATTGGCGTCGAATTCCATCCTCCAGCGTTGTTCACGCAAGTAGCCCAATACCACCTAACTACCTCGTGATTCGGGGCCGCTTCGCCCCCGAGGGCCTTTCCGAAGGTCTTTAGACGATCCACCGCAGCGTTCGCATCGGGGGCTTTCTTTTCGTCTTTGGTCTTCCAAACGCTTGTGATTTGAGAGACAAACTTCTTTAGAGTCGCTGTAGCTAAGTACCGACCTGCCAAGCAAGGTGATTGAAATGCTGACCGAAATCCTTCGGGTGTGTCGAGTTCTACCCTCGGCACTCTATACCCCCGATGCCCCTTCGGAGTCAGCCGGTAGATTCGGCCGCGGGTCCAGTCGCCCATGCCGTGGCCGCCGACGCCGGGGTCGTACCAGTCGGCGAGCATCACACTGCCGTCCGGTGCCACGCACACATCGCTCAGGCGGAACCAGGTATCGGTACTTGTGATCAGGTTTTCTTTTTCCAGTTCATAGCCGGCCCCCTTGGGCTTGATGTGGAACGCGCGCAGTTCGCGCGGGCCGGCGTCGGCGTGTAACAGTTGGCCGTGATATTTCTTCGGGAGCAGCGTGCCTTCGTAGAAACAGATGCCCGTCGGGCTGCCGAAGCCGGTGCGCATCGTCTTGTGGACGATGCCGGGTTGTTCCTCGTGCCAGTGCGACTGGCCAGGACCACGCGGGTTGTAGCCATAGTCGCCGCCCGGCATCACATGACAGATTCGCGTTTGTTGGTTTCCGTCATCGTCGTTGTCCGAGAGCCAGATTTCACCAAACGAATTGACGCAACATTCGTAATTGTTCCGGAAGTTGTGGGCGATCAATTCGAGATTGGTGCCGTCCTGATCGCAACGCCACACGGTGCCGGCCCGGCAGTCGGTCGTGTTCGATTGCCACTTGCGGCCCTTGCCGTCGCTCGATTGCAAACCCTTCACACCGGAATCGCCGACCGTGAAGTACAACTTGCCGTCCGGCCCGACATTGATGCCGTGGACGCCGTGATCGTGATCGAACCCGCCGAAGTTGGTGAGGAACTTCTTGGGCGGCCCGTCGGCCTTGCCGTCTCCATCGCGGTCCCAGAATTCGAGGATGTCCGGCGACTGGCACACGAGCACGCGATACGCGAAGCCCCCCTTCGCCTCCTTGCTCGGTTGGGCCAGCACGCAGATGCCGAGCGGCCCGTACAAGTCCTTGCCCTGATAGAAGACCGTCGATTCGTCCGCCTTGCCGTCGCCATCTTTATCCGTGAGGATCACGATCCGATCGCCCTCCTCGCGGATGATCGGCCGCTTGAAGCCGACACGGCGATAGTTGACCGCCTCGCAGACCCAAACCCGGCCGAGATGATCGACGTCCATTGATGTCGGGTTGATGACCATCGGCTCGGCAGCGAACAGCTCGACCTGGAGGCCGTCGGCCACGGTCATCGATTTGATCGTGTCTTCGGGCGACTTCTGGGCGGAGGCGGTGAGCGCGAACAGGCCG
>JANLUE010000366.1:0-2595 GCA_031363325.1 Gemmataceae bacterium | reverse complement strand
CGCCGAGTATCATGATCGATTGCGGACCAAACATTACGATGTCCTCGTCTTGGATTTGCGACTCTCGTCCGGCGAAGAAGGGACCGACGACGTACTAGCGTTCCATCACATACATTCTCCGGATACAATTGTCGTCGTATATTCCGCGTTTCCGAACTTGGACAAGGTTCACAGTGTCGTCAGAGCGATGAGGACTGGGGCAGTGGACTGCATCGAAAAGTCAAGGGATCGGGCGCCGAAGGCTGTAGTAGACGCCGTGCTCGAAGAACTACGACGACGCACGAGTACGGCCTCGTTTCCGAGTACCGAATGGCTCGAACGAGTCCTGCCCGACCTGACTCGCGACTACGGCGGCAAGGCCATCGCGATTCAAGGCGAAAACGTCGTAGAGTCCGCCGACTCGGTCTCGGAACTCCGACGACGACTGGCCGGGCACCAAGGTCCGCCCCCCTATTTGATGGTGGTTCCCAAATGGGGTAGCGACGCGTGATCGCGGTTGCCGAACATCGGATTAATTCCACCGTCAGTGGAAACGAGGGCCACGCCTTCACCCATCGACCGGGTTCGGCCGGTCCCCGGCCTTCGATTCCCGTGTTCTTCCTTTGCGACAAAGTGACATCGCGAGAAATTTGGCTCCCTTACGACGCGGCCGTTCCGACACGTCTGGATACCGGAGCCGACTACACGTGTCTTCACACGAACTGGATGCTCAAGCTCGGCCAGCGCGACAACTCCACCGATCCTGTGGTCACTGTCACGACCGCGAACGGATCATCGGTGGCGGCCCGACGCAAGCAAGCGATCATTCGAATCGATGGATTTACCGATCGACTGATCATTCCGGTGTTGTACTCCAAGGATTTCCGCGAGGATGTGATCCTTCTCGGAATGAACGCCATCGTGCATTTCTACACGATCTGTTTGACGGATCGAAGTACGATTCTTTTCGCAAATTGACGAACTCACGCCGTCGGCACGACTTCTTGCGGCACGTGGTCCGTCGGCTTGAGTCGCGGGCGAACTTGCCGGAGCGCGATCCGGTTGATCACTTGCAGGAACGCCTGGGCGCTCGCCTCGATCACGTTTGTGTTCACGCCTCGGCCGCTCAGTTTGCGATTGTCGTATTCCACTTCGACGGTCGCTTCGCCCTGGGCGTCGAGCCCGCCGGTCACACTGCGAACTCGATAGTCGGTCACCTTGAGTTCGACGCCGGTACCGCGTTGAATGGACTTCAGGACCGCGTCCACGGGCCCGTCGCCAACGGCCGGCTCGCACACGAGTCGACCGTCCTGGTGTTTCAACGTGACGGCCGCCGTCGGCGGCACGCCGAAGCTCGCCGAGCACGTGAAGTTCTCCAACGTCCAGACTTCGGTCGGCCCGCTATGCAGTTGGTTCTCGACCAGAGCCTCGATGTCGGCGTCGTAGATCAGCTTCTTGCGGTCGGCCAGAATCTTGAACGCTTCGAAGATGCGCAGGATTTGCGACTCGTCGATCTGATAGCCGAGATCCTGGATTCGTTGTTTGAGCGCGTGCCGGCCCGAGTGTTTGCCGAGTACGAGGTCGGTGTTCGGAATGCCAACGTCTTCCGGCTTCATGATCTCGTAGGTCGAACGATTCTTGAGCATCCCGTCTTGATGGATGCCGGCCTCGTGGGCGAACGCGTTTTGGCCGACGATCGCCTTGTTGCGTTGGACCTGCATGCCGGTGACGCTCGAAAGCTTGCGACTCGTCGGCACGAGCAGTCGCGTGTTGATGCCAGTCGTCAGGCTGTAGAAGTCCTGGCGGGTCCTCATGGCCATGACGATTTCTTCGAGGGCTGTGTTGCCCGCCCGCTCGCCGATGCCGTTCACGGTGCATTCGACTTGCCGGGCCCCTTCCATCAATGCGGCCAGGCTATTCGCAACGGCCAGCCCGAGGTCGTTGTGACAGTGAACGCTGAACACGACCTTGTCCGCCCCGCGGACGTTCTTCTTCAGGTAGCGAATGATGTCCGCGTAGTGCGAGGGCACCGCGTAGCCGACCGTGTCGGGGATGTTCAACGTCGTCGCGCCAGCTTCAACGGCTTTCTCGCAAACCTGGGCGAGGAAGTCGAGTTCGGTGCGGGCAGCGTCTTCGGGAGAGAACTCGACGTCCTCGCAGTACCCTCGCGCGCGGGCCACGCCCTCGACAGCGCGGCGCGAGATTTCATCGGGGGTCATCTTGAGTTTGAACTCGCGATGAATCGCGCTCGTCGCCAGGAACACGTGGATGCGTTTCTTGGGCGCGTCCTTGAGCGCGTCGGCCGCCCGGTCGATGTCGGCCGGGTTGCAGCGGGCGAGGCCGGCGATGACTGGTCCGTGGATTTCGCGTGCGATCGCCTGGACCGATTCGAAATCGCCTGGCGAGGCGATCGGGAAGCCCGCCTCAATGATGTCCACTCCAAGGTCGCGAAGGGCTCGGGCCATCTCGAGCTTTTCGGCCAGATTCATCGAGCAGCCGGGCGATTGCTCGCCGTCGCGCAAGGTGGTGTCGAAGATCAGGACGCGGTTCGGATCGGTCGGGACGGCCATCATCGGACTCCAACGAAAAAGGCCCCGGGACTGGTCAGGTCCCGGG
>JANLUE010000361.1:0-3718 GCA_031363325.1 Gemmataceae bacterium | reverse complement strand
CGTCGCGCGACCGCCGGAAGACGAGTCCACACCCAGCCGATCACCGGCGATCCGAACACCGTGAACGCTTACGAAGGCAACATTCCGCGACTGAGCTTCAACGAGTTCTACCAACTGGACAAGAGCGCCTCGAAGGCCGATGGGGGCGGGCGCGGCAACCTCGTGTTGCGACCCCAGGGGATCGAGGCGTTCGCCCGGCGAATCCTGGCGATTCAGGAGAAGCGGCCGAAGGTCGGGTTGCTCGTCATTCATGAAGTGCTGACATCGGCCCCGAGCACGGCCGGCCGCGATGCGTTCACCGCGTCCGGCCTGCGGAAGTCGCTCGAAGATCACGGCTTCGACGTGGTCGATGTCGTCGTCAAGAAGTGGGGCGAACAGGGCGGCCCGACGCCGGCCGCCTACAACGTGGCCGAGACGCAGTACGAGCGGCTCGAAGCCGAACGCGACGGCCTGGACGAGGAACGCCGCGACCTGCTCGACTCGCGCAAAGACGCCGACGAGGCGTTGAAGATGTTCAAGGAGAAGTCGCTCGCCGAGCTGACGCAACTGTTCCGCCAACAGATTCGCCGCGAGTTCACGGAAGAATTTCGACAGCTACAGATTCGCGGCGTGGGCGATGCCGTCAAGCAGATGAACGAACGCCTCGCGGAACTGGAAGTGGACTACCGCGACACCGACGCCCGGCTGAACGCGCTTCGTCGCAACGAGCGAGCCTTCGAGGATCGTCGAGTGACGGACGTGAAGGCGAAGCTGACCCGGCTCGTCTCCGACTGCGACTTGGTGATTGTGCCGCGACTCACGGTGTTGAACGCGTCGGCCGTCGAGAACATCGACCCGCCGTTCTACCGCCTTTCGACCGATCAGGTCGATGTGCTCAAGGACTTCATGAAGTCCGGCAAGCCGGTGATGGTTTGTGCCGGCCCAAACGCGGAGCCGAACCAACCCGCCTCGCAGGAACCACTCGACGACCTGGAACGATTGTTGGCCGACCGGGGGGTGCAACTTGGCCGGGAGACGATCATCACGACGGCCGAAGCCAAGGGCTTCGCGGCGCGGCGCGCGGGCGGGCAACTCGGTGGTGCGTCGACCGACGTGCCGCCGATCACGTTCCCGGCCGCACCGGCGACTGGCCGGGACAACCCGATTGCCGCAGCCATGCGAGCGACGGCCGCCAGTGCCGACATGCAACTCGACCTGAAGCTCGTGAACCCCCGACCGGTCTACGTCGCGCTCGGCCTGGAGAACAAGACCCGATTCCCCGGCGAGTTCCTTTTGTCACCGGCAGCTTCGTGGAACGAAGAGAACCCGATGGTGATGCGAAACCTCGGCGGCGGCCGGGCGATCGTCAACCCGCCGCGGTTCAAGGCGACGCCATTCGGCGACCCGAAGAAAGACACCCGCGACGAAGTGCGGCGCGGGCCGTTCCCGATCGGAGTCGCGATTGAATCGCCGGTCCCGGTCGAATGGAGCGAGAAGGAGTTCGGCGGCCAGAAGGGCGCGGCCGGGCTCACCGCCCTCTTTGATCGCGGCCTTTCGGCGATCGCTCTAACGGCCGCGGCGACGGGCCCGAAGGCCGAGCGAAAGACGGGCCGACTCGTTGTGATCGGCCACGGCGGCCTGTTCAACGGCCGCGAGCTCGCCCCGGCGAACGAGCAATTGCTCCTGCATTCGGCAAACTGGCTATTGCACCGCGACGAACGCCTGCCGCGCACCGACGCGGAGTGGAGCTACCCCCGGTTGCAGCGCGACGAACGCGATAGCTTCCTGTGGCGCTATGGCCCATTCCTCGGCCTGCCGGCGCTGTTCCTGTACCTGGGGTTGATCGTGTGGATCGTCCGCCGGGTACGGTAGAATATTGGAGCCCCGATTTCGGTGGGAATCGAATGGCGACCGTGGTGAGTTTGATCAACATGAAAGGCGGCGTCGGCAAGACGACGCTGGCGCTGCAGATCGCGTTCCGCGCCGCCACAACCGGGCGCCGCGTCTTGTTGGTCGACCTCGATCCGCAATCGAACCTGAGTCAGGCAATCTTGCAGCCCGAACCTTACCTCGAATATCTCAAGAGCCGAAAGCCGACCGTCGTTCAGGTTTTTGAGGGCTATCGCCCGCCAACCACTGGGAGCCCGAGCCCGAAACCAATTGATGTGAAAGAAGCCGTTGTCAAAAATGCTGGCAAATGGCCGGGATCGCGAGTGGACTTGATTCCAAGCCGACTTGAACTGTCGAGAACGTTGCGGCATGCCGCAGGAACCGAACGCCGACTGGCGAAAGCAATCGCCAAAATCGAACACGAATACGATCTCATTCTGATCGACTGCGCTCCCACGGAATCCGCGCTTACGGAGGCCGCCTACTTCGCCAGTCGCTTTGTGCTTGTGCCGATCAAACCCGAGTTCATGGCGACGATTGGATTGCCGCTGTTGGCACAGTCTCTGGCCGAGTTCAAGCTTGAGAACGAAGACCATGAACTCGATATTTGCGGATTGGTTTTCAATCGATCGTCGGCCTATTCCAGAGGCCCCGAAGATAGGAATTCCGTCGCCGACGTGAAGCAGACGGCGCAAGTGCACGGCTGGAGAATCTATCACAATCAAGTTCGCTACTCGGCTTCATACGCGAAATCGGCTCGCGAGGGAGTTCCCATCGCCCGAACGAGCAACGTTCGCAATGTGGTGGTCAATTCGTTCGCCGTATTCGCCGACGAATTCTTTCAATCGATTGGCCTGGGAGGGTGACTTGGATGTCCGTCGACTTCCTACCACTGGAACTTCGCCTGATTGTCGCGAAGTACGGATATTCGGCCGTCGCCGAAGCGCTCGCCGCGCTGGGCGAGAAGCCGAAGCTGTCCGCCGAGGAGGAGATCAGAGAGTTGGAAGCCAGCCTCAAGAGCCCCAAGCGAAAACCCGAACGCCCGGTCTCCGAAACGATTGAAGCCTACACGGATGGGAATCCGGAGGTTCGCGCGCGGCTCGAGCAACTTGCGAAGCTCTACGAAGAAAAGGCGTTCCTGCCGGAACTTCGCGATGTCAATCGATTCCTGGAACGTGAAGGCCGAAGACATTCACGGGGCCCACGTCGGGTCGCCATTCACGAAGTAATGAGAGTACTCTCGAACAAATCGGTCGAAGACCTTGACCTCAAGATCGAACACGTCGAAATCGGCGATCTCGGAATTATCGCGAAAGCCATCATGACATCCGATCGATCGCCCGCTCCGCCCCGAGCAACGCCAACCCGGCCTGAATACTCCAACCCGACTGACACCAACCGACCATGAACATCAAATCCACGATCGCCTTGTTCGTTCTGGCCGCGGGCGTTGGCTTCCTCGTCTGGAAGGGGGCCGACATCGCTCCGAAGGTCGGGCTCGCGCTGCCGACCAACCCGCCCGCCGTCGGGGCCTCGGCCGAAGTGCTCGACGCGCTCAAGCCTCAGGCGATCACGGGGGTCACGATTCGCGCCGGCAACGCGGCACCGATCGAGTTCACCTCGACCGCTCCGGGCCAACTCGAACTGCCGGGCAACTGGCCCGTGCGACAGAACGAAGTCGAAGAATTGCTCGCCGTGCTCACGGGCCTCAAGTCGCGATTCGAACCCGTCGCGATTCCCGACGGCGGCGACCTCAAGCCATTCGGATTGACGACTTCGCAGAGCCCAATCTCCGTAACGATCAAAGTCGGCTCGACCACGCACGCCCTCACGTTTGGCGAAGCCGCCG
>JANLUE010000336.1:0-1822 GCA_031363325.1 Gemmataceae bacterium | reverse complement strand
GCCGCGCCGATGTCGGGTGGTCGGTTCGTTCACGCCGCGTGGAGGTATCTCGACGAACGTGACTTGCGCGTACGAGGCCCGGAGCGCCACATGAGGCCGTTACTGTTGCTCGTCGTGTTCGCACTCCCCGCGCGGGCCGGGCTCTACACGCCGCACGAACAGTTTCTGTTCGACATCGACGAGGCGGGGTACGCCAAGCCGATCCAGTTCGCGAGCGGATTCGAGATCTTTCTCAAAGAAGCTCGGGTGATGGCGATTCCGCAGCCGGGTGAAGTTCAGGCGGCCCGGGCGGATGCCCTTCGTCGGCTCGACAACTGGAAGTTGCGCGGCACGAACGCCCTGACGCCCGAGGAACTGGCGGCCGTCTCGTGCGACTTGATTCGCCTCAACCGACCCGACGAGGCGCTCAACCTACTGCAACCATTGACGCGCGATCCACGCACGCGCGGCTACATTCCATCGACGCATCTCGCGATGGCCCACGCGGCCCGCGGCGAATGGCGCGAGGCGGCCGAACAACAGAAGGCCGCCTTCTACGAAGAGTTCCCGACCAAGTTCGCCAAGCTCACGAAACAACAACTCGCGTGGCTGAAGCGAGTCGAACGCGACTATCACTTGCCGTATTTGCAAAGTCGAGCCGAAGAAAGTCGCGGCCCACGCGTTCGAGATTTGCGCGAAGAGCCCGACCCCATCTTCACGTTCGGCGTGCCGCCCAAAAAATCGACGCCGCCAATTCGTTGGATCGGCCCGAGCGGCGAATACACGGCCGGTTCGATGGACGCGACCGAGCGCGCCAAGCTGCCGCCCGACGCGCTCGCCATCGTCCAGCAACTCGTGTTGTGGCACCCGCGCGATCCGCGTCTCTATTGGTTGCTCGGCGAGTTGTTGAATTTGGAGGGGGACGTTGAAACGGCCTACACGGTAATCGACTATTGTTCGTTCGTCATGCAATACTCGAACCCGATCCTGATTGGCCATCGTCAGGTGCTACTAGAATCCGCGGCCACCGCGGCGAAACAACGGGCCGACGAGGCGGCCAAAGCCAAGGCGATCGCCGACGCGGAAGAGCAACGCCTCGCCGACGAGAAACGCGACTACGAGAAACGCTTCTGGTGGATCCTGGCCTGCGGCGTCGGGCTGGGGGTGTTGATCGTGTACTATCAACTCCGCGAAGTCTTTCGGCGACTGCGAAAACGCTGATGTAGTTTCGAGACTGTACCCCCCCGGCCAACTCGCCAGGTTGCAGCCCACCGACTTGCCCTCAATCCAGGCGCCGTTGGCCCGTCGGCGTCGACGAGAACTTGATCGACACGTCCGACGCGATCCGTTGGACGAACGCGGTTCGGAACGTCGAGATGTGCGAGCGCGTCTCGACTTCGATCTCGCGGTCGCGCGGATAGGCGAACTCCAGGTCCCACTTGCCGGCCGGCTCCTTCAGCGGCTTCGAGAGTTCATAGACGTTGACCGAGACGACGGCCCGGCCCTGCAGCCACTTGCCACGCGAGCCCGGCTTGAACAGGTCCATTTCCTGAATCTCGACGTCGATCATATAGTCGGCCCCGAACTGCTTGCCGACGTCGTAGGGCTTGGCCGAGCGCCAGTTCGGCGTGTCGTTCTTGAACTTGTCGAGCGCCGGCATCTTCAGAATCTGAACCTTCTCTTCGCTCTCCTTGAGGCGAGTTTCGAGCGTCTGGATCAGTTCGGCGTTGAGCATGCGATCGACGCCGGTGAGGTCGGCGGGCAAGCCCGTCTTGCTCGAAACGAGGATGACGACCTTGGCTTCTTTGTTTTTGCCGATCGGCTTGAGCGGGAACTCGGCCGG
>JANLUE010000309.1:0-3154 GCA_031363325.1 Gemmataceae bacterium | reverse complement strand
GAACTGGGTTCGGGCCTTCGCGAACGACTTACCGCCGCCCTTGAAGACTTGGCCACGATGTCGGCCAGTTACCGGCAATATCGACCCTTGCACGTACACGCCAAAATTGGCGAGGTGCTGGTGAAGAACGCGGGCCACATACGCCTGCTCGGTTTGGCCCTCGACAAAAAACAGAAGGCGCATGATTCAATACGGCCCCCCGCCGATCACGTTGCGCTCCCACAGTTCGCCAACCGAATAGTCGTCGAGCCAGTCCTTGAGTCGATCCGGGTTGAGCCGTTCGAATGACGATTCGCCGTTCCGCGAATTGACGACGATCACGTCCTGGGGCTCGAATTGATCGACGAGGTTCGGCGATTGTGTCGCGATCAGGACTTGTGAATGTCGTGCGGCTTCACGAACGAGGTCCGCGAAGATCGTGATCGCGGCCGGATGCAGCCCGAGTTCCGGCTCGTCGAGGACGATAAACCCTGGTCGATCCTCGGGCGGCGCGAGCAGGAGCGTGAATAGCGCGATGGCTCGCAGTGTGCCGTCCGAAAGCTGGTGCGGCCCAAAATCGTACTCGCGACCAACGGCCCGCCAGCGCAGTTCGATTCGAGTGGGGTCGAGTCGCAACGGTTCGAGAACGAAGTCGTCGAAGTACGGCGCGACGGAACGGACGGCCGCCACGATGCGATGGTAGGCGGTCGGATGACGTTCGCGATAGAGATAGAGCATCGCTGGAAGATTCGAACCGTCGGAATGGAGACCGCGATTCGCGTTGATCTCACAACCGAGCCTGAGCGGACCGCGGAAAGACGTGTCGAGCAGGTGGAAGACGCGTACAGAAGATACGATCAACGAGGCAAGTTCAAGCGATTTCTCATTCGGTTGTCCGGCGAAAACCAGTTGATTCCCAGGAACTGGAATCAGTTCAAATCGATGGCGATCGTGATCTTCGAACGAAAGCTCCGTTGAAATTACGGCGGTCGTCTTGCTGCCGAAATGCAAGATGGAATCGGCCCCTCCGGCAGCCGCCACATCGCGATACAACCGACCGCTCCAGGCTCCGCTCAAGACGGCAAGAAAACTCACGAGATTCGATTTGCCCGCCCCATTCGCGCCGATCAAGACGTTGAGGCTCGCGAAGTCGATCCGCTGGTCGCGGATCGACTTCCAACCGGCGAGACGCATTGATTCGAGTCGTGCCATGTGGGTCAGTTCAAAGCGGCCGAATGGTTGAAACGATCAATCGTCATTCTACCGCCAACTTGCGAACGCGCTCGATTCAATTCGCCGCGCCGCTCGCCCTTGGTCGATTCACTTCATTGCCTTCCGCAGCGCCCGTCCCGGCTTCGCTCCCGTATGCTCCGTTCCTTGCAACACGATTTGGCCGTTCACGACGACGTATTCGATTCCTTCGGGGTACTGGAACGGGGCCGTGTACGTGGCCTTGTCGATCGTCCGGGCAGGGTCGAAGATCGTCACGTCCGCGAACGTGCCGGCCCGGAGTTGCCCCCGGTCGGTGAGCCCGATTTTCGCGGCGTTGAGCGAGGTCATCTTGCGGACCGCGTCCTCAAGTCGCAGCAGCTTCCGGTCGCGGACGTAGACGCCGATGACTCGGGGAAACGTGCCGAAGTTGCGTGGGTGCGGATTGCCGCGCCGCAAGGGGCCTTCGATTGCGTAGGCCGATCCGTCCGACCCGACCGAGCACCACGGTTGCGCGAGGGCGAGCGTCATGTCTTTTTCCTCGTGATGCGCGTAGACGGCCGGGATCGAACCGGCTTCCGCGATCAGCAAGTCGAACAGGATGTCCAGCGAGTCGGGCGCTGGCGATTGGCCCCTGGAGCGGGCCTCGATCACGCGGTCCATCGTCAGGCCTTCGAGCGAGCCCTTGCCCGAGACGAGCATCCGCGACCAGTCGCCGCCGACGGCCGTGAAATGGTTGTACCAGCCCGGCAGACCGCCGCGAATCTCCTTCTTCAAGCGTTCGCGGATCACCAGATCCTTCAAGCGTTCGAGCAGCTTCGCGTTGCCGCCCTCGTGCGCCCACGGCGGAATGATGCTCGAGAGGTTGTTGTTCCCGCGCGTGTACGGGTACACGTGGGCCTGAACGTTCACGCCGCGTGCCCGGGCCGCGTCGATCTTCGCGATCAACTCGTTCATGCGGCCCCAGTCCTTCTGGTCGGCGATCTTCAAGTGAATGATGTCGACCGGCAGGTTCGCTCGTTCGCCGATCGCGATCGCTTCATCGACGGCGGCGAACACGCCCGTCCCTTCGTTGCGAATGTGCGACGAGTAGATGCCGTGGTGACGGGCCGCGACCTTGGCGAGTTCGACCAGGTCGTCGGTCGTTGCCAACGACCCAGGGGGCATCGCCAACATGGTGGATAGGCCGAACGCCCCGTCGAGCATCGCCTCGTCGAGTAGCTTTTTCATGTCGTCGAATTGCTCGGCTGTCGGCCGGGTGTGCGACGTACCCATCACGCACTGCCAGACGTTGTCGAACCCGACGTACGAGGCCACGTTGACACTGAGGCCCGACGCATCGAGCGAATCGAAGTAACCCCCCAGCGTGGACCACGAACGTTCCTTGATTCGTCGAGCCGGTAGCTTCCCCTTGGCCGGCCCGGCCGACGTGCCTTCGCCAAGCACCTCGGTCGTCACACCCTGTCGAATCTTGGATTGAGCAAGGCCATCTTCAAGGAGCAAATCGTCCGAGTGCGAATGGATGTCGATGAACCCCGGCGCGACGATGAGGCCCTTGGCGTCGATGGTTCGCTTGGCCTTCGCCGCCGGCACGTTGCCGACCGCGATAATCTTGTCGCCGCGAATCGCCACGTCGCCGACGAACCACGGATTGCCCGTGCCATCGACGATTCGGCCATTGCGGATCAGCAAGTCGTAGTCGGGCTCGGCGGCTGCGAGCGGGCATGCGATTATGGCGATCGACAGAAGGGATCGAAACATAATGACGGCTCGTCGGCGGGAGGAAGTGAGTTTATGAACTGTATCCCGATGGTCGCCCGACGCGTGAGCGCGGGTCGGCGTCGCATACCAAAAACGGCCGGGCGTTTCTCGGAAGGTAGCCCGACGCGTAAGCGAGGGTCCGCTTCGCGCACAGAAAGACATTCGCCTTCTCGGAAGTTGGCCGACCCTCGCTGACGCGTCGGGC
>JANLUE010000305.1:0-3284 GCA_031363325.1 Gemmataceae bacterium | reverse complement strand
CGGGCGGCTGACGCCGCTCCGCTCGCCTCGCTCCGTTGGTTGTAAAAGAACTCGACAGGTTCTTCGCGCCGGTTCGCCTTGGGCCGGCACTTTTTTTGTCACACGTCCTGGATCGACCGGTAGGGGACCTTAGAAGGCTACTGGCCGCCAACTATCTTCGGCACGAACTGAATCGGATTCGCCATGATGTATCGCCTCGCGTTTGCTTTCACCATCGCACTGTCCGCAATCGCCCCGCTCCGGGCCGACGATCAGTCGGACTTCACGCGGATCTACAATCAGGCCCGCAAGCTCCAGGCGGACGACAAATTCGCCGAATCGGCCGAGGCGTTCGAGAAGGCGCTCGCGCTCGCCAAGAAGTTGTTCGGCCCCAATCACGCGGACACCGGGGGCGTGATGGGCAACCTGGCGGCCGTGTATGAGACGCTCGGCGAGTACGCCAAGGCCCTACCGCTCTATGTGGATTCGCTCAAGATCGCGGAGGACAAGTTCGGCAAGAACCATGAAATTACCGGGTCGGCCGTCAACAATTTGGCCGAAGTGTATCGCCGTACCGGTGACTATTCGAAGGCGGAACCGCTCTACTTGCGTTCGATCGCAATCTCGGAAAAAGCCAACGGCAAGGACCATCCAGAGACGGCGAAGTCACTCGTTAACCTGGGCCAGCTTTATAGTGCGATGGGGCAGATCGGCCGCGTGGAAAAGCTAATGTTGCGAGCCCTCGAAATCTGTGAGGCGAAGCTCGGCAAGGACGACGCCTTGACGGGCGTGATGGTTAACGGTTTGGCCAGCCTTTACGAGGAACTCGGCCAGTACTCGAAGGCCGAGGCGTTTTCGAAGCGGGCACTCGCGATCTCCGAACGGGCGAATGGACGAGATCATCTCGAGACCTCGACGTCACTGAACAATTTGGCGGGCCTGTTGAACACGCTCGGCCGGATCGATGAATCCGAGAAGCTGTACCGGCGCGCCCTGGCGATTCGGGAGAAGAAGCTCGGCGAGGATCACCCGGCCGTGGCGGACACGTTGAACGGGCTTGCCCTCCTTTACAAGCAGCAGGGCAAGTTCGCGAAGGCCGAACCCCTCTACATGCGGGCGTTGAAGATTCGCACCGTGAAGCTCGGCACCGATCATCCCGAGACGGTTGAGACCGTGAACAACGTCGCCCTGATGCTCGCGGCCGGCCAACACCCGCACCGGGCCGAGCCGCAATTGAAGTGGGTTCTCCAGGTGCACGAGAATCGCTTCGGCAAGGATCATCCGACAACGGCCATGGCGGCGAACAACCTGGCCGGAATGTATGTGGACATGAAGAAATACGATCTCGCCGGCCCACTCTTCGAGCGAGCGCTGACGATTCAGGAAGCGACCTACGGCAAGATTCATCCGCACGTTTCGTTGACGTTGAACAACCTCGCGATCCTGGCCGCAATACGCGGCGACTGGGAGGCGTCGGGCAAGTTCCGCGAGCGGAATCGTCGCGCGGTGCGGGCGTTCGTGGCCGACGTTCTGCCCGGACTTTCCGAACGCGACCAGGAACGATTCCTGAAAGAGAATGACGAGGATCGATTTCACCAAGCCTTGTCACATGGGCTCGAACGCAAGGCGGAATCGGCTGATCGGGCACTGTCGGCTGGTTGGCTGATCAACGGCAAGTCCGTCGGCGTGCAGGCCCAGGCCGAGCGGTCCCTGCTCGAACGCGATCGCCGCGACCCAAAGGCCGCGTCGATCGTTCAGATGCTCCAGGACACGCGGCGACGGCTCGCGGCTGCCACGCTCGAAACACTTGGCCCGGGGCCGGTCGATCGGCAACGCGAACTGACGTTGCTCGCGACCAAGGCGAACACGCTGTCGCGTCAGTTGGCCGCGATCAACGGCGGCGTGCCCCGCGCGCCGGCGTGGGTCGAACTCGACCGCGTGCGGGCCGCCCTGCCGAGCGACGGAGTGCTCATCGAAATCGCCCGCTTCGATCGCAAGAAAGTCGCATCGTCGCCGCACGCGGATCGCTCGCTCGGCGGGCGCTACGCCGCCTGGATCATTCCGGCGAAGGGAGACGTGACGATCGTCGACCTCGGCCCGGCCGACGCGATCGACGCGGCCATTCAAACCGTTCGCAAACAACTGACGGAAGCGCCGAAGCTGATCGCCGACAAGGGCGAGCCCGCCGCCGAGAAAGCGATCCGCCCAGCGCTCGATGCCCTATCGAAGTTGGTGCTTGAACCAATGTTGCCGACCATTCGCAACTCGAAGAAATGGGTCGTCAGCCCCGACGGGCTCCTGTGGCTCGCGCCGTGGTCGGCCCTCACGATCGGCGACAAGTACGTGGTCGAATCGTTCGACGTGCGCTTCGTGAACTCGGGTCGCGACCTGGTAAACGTGGCCGCCAAGGTGAAAGGCTCGGCCCCACTCATTCTCGCCGACCCCGACTACGATCTGGGCCTCGCCGACGCGGACCGGGAACTTCGAAAACTGGTCGCCGGCGATCGCCCGGAGGCTCGAAGCCTGTCGCGCGACTTCCGGCTCGGCAACGTGCAACGGCTGAAAGGGACCGCCGACGAGGCGGAGGCCGTCGCCCCGCGCTTGCAGCAGTACGCGGGACAGGAACCGCGGATCATGACCGGTTCGAAGGCCCTGGTCGGCGTGTTCAAAGCGGCGAAGAATCCGCGCGTCGTGCTTCTGAGTACGCACGGCTATTTCCTGGAGGACGAAGTGATCGCGGCCAGGGCCACGCCCTTCGTCGATGAAGGACCGGTCGCGGGTAAGGTCGCCGAGAACCCCCTGTTGCGTTGCGGCCTGCTCCTGGCCGGTTGCAACAATGCATCTGGCGCGAAGCCCGGCCAGGACAACGGCGTCCTCACCGGCCTCGAGATTCTCGGCACCGATTTGCGTGGCACGGAGTTGGTCGTGCTATCGGCGTGCGAAACGGGCCTGGGGGACGTTCGCAATGGCGAAGGCGTGGCCGGCCTGCGGCAGGCGTTCCAGCTGGCGGGAGCGGAGTCGGTCGTCGCCACACTGTGGCAGATCCCCGACCTCCCCTCGGCCCAATTGATGACCGCCTTCTTCGACGGCCTCGCCGCCGGCTCGAATCGGGACGCCGCGCTATCCGCGGCTCAGCGCGAGATGGTGGCCAAGCGCCGCGATCGGTTCGGGGCGGCGCACCCGTTCTACTGGGCGGCGTATACGTATACGGGAGCGAAGTGATCTGTCGGCGAGCGGAGCGGCGTCAGTTGTTTGCGAACGGTTTGAATGGCCGCGTCGATCGCGTCGGCCGGGCCGAGGTCGAC
>JANLUE010000242.1:0-1686 GCA_031363325.1 Gemmataceae bacterium | reverse complement strand
GGATCGGAAAAGGGCGGACGTGGTCGGAATTGGACTACGTATTTCTCGACGGGCGTTGGCTGCTCTTCGCCGCGGGCGTCTTCGTTTATTACATCCGCGTTCACACGACTGGAACTCGGAAAACTCTGTGCCTCGCCGCCTACGCATTGCTGCCAGTCACCGCTTTGGTGGCTCGCTATTACTTCCTTCCAGGCGTAGCGTCGCCGGCGAACCTGGAGCGACTCTTCGAGTTTGTGGCTGGACTCGGGTTTGGATTCGGCCTCCTCCTGCTCCATCCGTTTGACGAACGACTGAAATCCGCACGGTTCCTCCAACCGCTCAACTGGTGCGGTCGGATGTGTTACAGCCTGTATCTGATCCATTGGCCGATCACCAAGGCCATCAGTCATGGTTTGGCCGACCTTGGATTCACCAGCATCTGGGGAACTCTGGGTGTGACGATCCCCGTCTGCATCGTGGCGTCTCTCGCGGCCGCGCGGGTTTTCTATCTCGTGTTCGAACGCCCGTTCTTGAATCGCCCGATCTCGATCGACGGGCGCTCGCAACTCCACGAGAAGGCGGAAGTACGACCTGATCGAGTTGAGTCACTCGGCATGGAAGCGAAAAACTGCCCGCCCGTTTCTGTTGTTGTTTGAGCAGAGTTGAGTTACATCATCATTCCCTAATTTCACGTGATTGATCTTGGATCTCCACCGAGTCAATGTTGAATCGATGTTCGCTGGGAGAGCTTTGGCCCCCCATACTTCAAATGTGAGAGGCGTTCGCGTCGCCCTCGTCGGCTGCGGCCAGATCGCCGACGCCCACTTGCAGGAAGCTCGGAAAATCGCGGGCACGCAGTTGGTCGCGGTATGCGATCGGCACGAGGACCTCGCTCGCCAGGCGGCCGCGCGATTCCGCGTCGCCGACGTGTTTACGGACCTGGGGCGGATGCTGGCCGAAGCGCGGCCGGATGTCTTGCACATCACGACGCCCCCGCAATCGCACAAAGCCATCGCGATACAATCGCTCGTGGCCGGCGTGCATGTGTATGTCGAGAAGCCGTTCACAGTTGATGCGATTGAAGCCGATGAGATCTTCAATGCCGCCGAGAAGCACAAGCGATTGGTGAGCGTCGGGCACGACCAACTTTACGATCCGGCGTGGCTGGAATGCCGACGCCGAATCCAGCGCGGCGAACTCGGCTCGATTGTTCATGTTGACTCCGTTCAGGGCTATCACCTGGATGGGTCGTTCGGCAGCGCCTTGCTGAACGATCCGGCTCACTGGGTGCATCAATTGCCGGGCGGGTTGTTTCAAAACGTTTTCTCGCACGCCGTTTATCGAGTGACGGAGTTGTTGCCCGACCCGGAACCACGCGTCTCCGCACATTGGTTTGGTCGCCGGGGTGCGGCGAATTGTCCAACGGAACTTCGCGTCCTTCTGCAGGGAGTCGAAGTGTCGGCGAGCCTCGTGTTCACGAGTTCGGCGCGGCCGGCTCAACGAGCCGCCAAAATCCTCGGCACGCGCGGCTCGATCGATGTCGACCTGGACACGCGAATTGTCCGGCGGGTGCGTGGGCCAGGCCTGCCGGGGCCGTTCGGCAAACTCGACGTGCCGTTCCGCCAGGTCAAGGAAGCGACCGGCACTCTGGCTCGCAACGCGTTGCGATTCCTGAGAAACGACATCCACTATTTCGCGGGTATGAAG
>JANLUE010000204.1:0-6491 GCA_031363325.1 Gemmataceae bacterium | reverse complement strand
GGCCTGAGATTGTTCAGCCCAGGGCAAGATGGCGAAGCCATCGCCGCCCTGGGTCACGCCGACTTCGTCAATCTTCGTCGACGCCGTCGAGGCATCGCCAGTTGACTCACGCTCTCTTCGCCGCAACTTCGCTCGCACCGGGGGCTGGCGGCATTCAGCGGGTCGGGCGAATGACGGCACGCGTACTCCGCGATCTGCTACCAGGCGACGCGCTGCGCGTGCTCGATCTCGGCGATCGCGAATTGCCCGTCAGCCTCGGATTGATTGGTAAGGCGTTCGGCGGATCGAGACGAAAGTTCCTGTGGTCGGCCGCGACTTCGCGCTGTTCGCACCTGATCACCGATGCCTGTAACCTTGGCCAATTGCAACTGTTCCCCAACCTGCGCCGCAAACCACACTTGACGTTTCTGCACGGGATCGAGATCTGGGAAACCGCCCGGCCCCGTTGGGTGAAGAGTGCTCGTCGGGCAACCGTGAAAATTGTGAACTCGCGCTACAGTCTGGATCGGGCCGAGCGTTGCCACGGCCCGTTTCCGAATTCGATCGTCTGTCCGCTCGCGACGGAATCGGACGACCCCGCCCCGGCCCGAATCGAACACCCCGGCCCGTCGGAAGTCCTGATCGTCGGCCGACTGGTCGGCGATCGCCCGAAGGGACACCGCGAGTTGATTGAAGTTTGGGACCGAGTGTCGTTGGCGGTACCGGGGGCGATCTTGCGAATCGTCGGTCGTGGGCCGGATGAAACGAGTCTGAGAGAGTTGGCTGCGAAATCGAACGCCGCGGCGAAGATCGTGTTTGAAGGGTTCGTTCCGGACGAACGGCTCGACGAGCTATACGCCCGGGCGACCGCGTTCGCGATGCCAAGTCGCGGCGAAGGGTTCGGGCTCGTCTACATCGAAGCGATGCGCTATGGACTGCCGGTGATCGCGTCGATTCACGATGCCGCGCCCGAGATCGTCGCCGATGGCCGAACCGGGTTCCTGATTGACCTGGACCGGCCGGGACAACTTGCGGAACGTGTCATCGAGTTGCTTCGCGCCCCGGAGCTCGCCCGACGCATGGGTGATGCCGGTCGCGCCGAATGGTCGGCTAAGTATCGCTTCTCGGCATTCCGCGACCGGCTGAAGCCCGTGTTGATTGAGTTCTTGCGATCAAACAAGAATTGACTTCGCAACAACTGAAGACACTAACCACAGAGTCACCGAGAACACAGAGAGTCCATGTGAGTAGCGAAACGAATCAACAGGATCGATTGAGTGCAATGCAAGCAAGTGTGATCGCGCGTTTTCAATCGACTCTCTGTGCTCTCTGTGACTCTGTGGTTAGTTCGTTCGTTTCGGACCGAGTTAGGCGATGCGCGTCCTGCACGTGATCCCGGCGGTCGCGCCGCGGTATGGCGGGCCGAGCACGGCCATCTGGCCGATGACCTCCGCCCTGCGCGATGTGGGCGTCGACGTTGAACTCGCGACGACCAATGTCGATGGGCCTGGGCGATTGAGCCGCGACGCGTTGCCGAAGGAAAGCGTGCCCGTTCATTTGTTCGATGGATCCAGTTCGTTGGCGACTTGGCTAGCCGAGCACGTTCGCGAGTTCGACCTGGTTCACTCGCATAGTTTGTGGAATCGTCCGTCGGCGGCCGCGTGTCGGTTGGCCCGGCGAGCGGGTCGGCCTTACGTCGTTCGGCCTTGCGGAATGTTGTCCGAATACTCGTGGCAACGATCGGCCTGGAAGAAGCGGGCCTATTGGTGGGCGGTGGAACGGCGCAATGTGCTCGGGGCGGCCGCGTTGCACGCGACGAGCGCCGGCGAGCGGGCCGACATCTTGAAGTGCGGCGTGACGGCCCCGGTGATCGACGTACCGTTAGGCATCGAGCCAGCCGCGTTCGACGTGCCGGCCCGGCCGGATTGGCTTCGATCGAAGTGCGGGCCGAGGGCTGGCGATCGGCCGATCGTACTATTTCTGTCGCGGCTCCATCCCAAGAAGGGCGTGGTCGATCTGTTACTGCCGGCCTTCGCGCAATTGAAAACTCCCGCTCATTTGGCCATCGCCGGTGGCGTGGACGATTCGACGCCGGGCTATGGCATTGAAGTCGAGCGAACGATCGCCGCGCTCGCATTGGGCGAACGCGTCTCGTTACTCGGGCCGATCGCGCCGGCCGACCGTTGGGCGGCCTATGACGGGGCGGCCGTCTTCTGTTTGCCCAGTCATTCGGAGAATTTCGGCATCGTCGTGATCGAGGCGATGGCCCGAGGTTGCCCGGTCGTCGCGACGCGTGCCGTCGAAGCGATCGAACACGCTGTGGCGGCCGGTTGCGGGCGAAGCGTGCCGCTGGAAGTTGGAGCGATTTCAATTGCGCTCGAAGAATACTTGGAGTGCCCGAGACCGCGTGAGATTCCACATCGCGAGCGGATCGGCCATTTGACTTGGCCGGGCATCGCCACTCGAATTGCGAGTCTCTATTCAACCGTGCTCGATCGCCGCGCAAACGGATCGAACTGACGAATGCACATCGCGATTGTGACGGGGCCTTTTCTCGCGCCGCCACCGGGTCGGGCCGGGGCTGTCGAACGAGCCTGGCATGGCTTGGCCGAACAGTTCGCACGGGTCGGACACCGGGTCACATTTTTATGCCGAGAGATTCCCGAACTCGCTCCGAACGACATCGTGAACGGCGTTCGATACATTCGACGAATGCGACCGGTTCGAGATCGCCGCACGCTCGTCTGTCTCGCTCGCGACTTCACGTACTCCTGGCGGATGGCCCGCCGGATACCGTCCGACGCGGATGTCGTTATTGGCAATACGTTTTGGCTGCCCCCGCTTGTCCCAGTCCGAGGTGATCGACCCCGTATCACTTTGAACATGCAGCGAATGCCGAAAGGACAGCTTCGACTGTACCGGCGAGCGCATCGAATCTTCGTCGTTTCGCGAGCCGTCCAAGCGGCCGTCGTCGCGGAATTGCCCTCCATCGGCGACCGGGTACGCGTGATTCCGAATCCGATTGATACCGACGCTTTTTGTGAAGGACACGCAGTTCGGCCAGTGAAAGCCGCCCCGACCATCCTGTATGCGGGCCGACTCCATCCCGAGAAGGGGATCCATCTCTTGATCGATGCCGCGCGGCGTCTGCGCGATCGTGGGCACGCTTTCGCACTCCGAATCGTCGGGCCGGTTTCGTTGGCGGAAGGCGGGGGCGGGCCGGAATTCGAAGCTCGACTCCGTGCCCTCTCCGCCGACGTTCCGGTGACGTTTGATCGGCCCATTTACGATCGTGCCCAACTCGCGGATGCCTATCGTAGCGCGGATGTTTTTTGTTATCCATCGTTGGCCGAACGCGGCGAAACGTTCGGCGTTGCGCCACTCGAGGCCATGGCCTGCGGGACGCCAACCGTCGTCTCCAACCTCGATTGCTTTCGCGATTACTTGATTCCGGACGTCAATGGATCGGTCTTTCCGCATGCGTCCGAAGACGCCGTCGACGCGTTGACAAAGACCTTGGCCCGGCTCCTCGCGGAGCCGGAGACGCGAGCACGCATCGGGAAACAGGGTGCTGAGACAGCGGCGGAATACTCGTACGCGAAAGTCGCCGATCGCTACCTCGCCGAGTTCGAGTCCTGGGGGCTGAAATGACGATGCCCTCCGATCGACCGCGAACGAACCGCTTCGCCCAGGCGGACGCGTATTCGTCCCCCTGGTCGATTCGCCATCGCCTGCGCGTGTTGCTGTGGACCATCGTGTCCGCCATTTTCTTTCGACCGACGCCGAAGCCGCTCAATCCCTGGCGGGTGTTGCTGTTGCGAATGTTCGGGGCCACCGTGCGTGGTCGGCCGTTCGTGGCGGCGTCGGCCATCATCAAGATGCCGTGGAACCTCACGCTCGAACATCGGGCCTGCATTGGCGATCGCGTCGAAATCTACAACCTCGGCCCGGTCACGCTTCGCGAAGGTTGCACGATCGCCCAGCACGTTTACCTTTGCGGTGGCACGCACGATTTCGCCGATCCGGCGTTGCCGCTCGTCGTCGGGCCGATCGAAGTCGGGCCGCACGCGTTCGTCGGGGCGCGGGCGTTCATACTGCCCGGCGTGACGATTGGGGAGCGTGCCATCGTCGGGGCGTGTGCGGTCGTGACGAAGGACGTCGCACCCGAAACGATCGTGGCCGGCAACCCGGCCCGGCCCGTCGGTACGAGGCCAAAGTCGGAATGAAGCTTCCCGTCACGATCCTGCTCGCCGCCCGCAACGAGGAGGCGAACTTGCCGAAGTGCCTGGCCGCGATCGGGCCTGCCGAGCGCGTGATCGTGCTCGATTCGGGAAGTCGCGATCGAACGGCCGAGATCGCTTTGGCCGCCGGGTCGGAAGTTGTTCAGTTCGAATATGCCGGGGGGTATCCCAAGAAACGACAGTGGGCGCTCGATACGCTCGACATCCGCACCGAATGGGTTTTGTTACTCGATGCCGACGAGGTCGTGCCAGCGGAGCTCTGGGACGAGATCGGATCGGCCGTTGCCGATCCGAAGTCGCCGAACGGGTTGATGATCACCAAGGGGTTCCATTTTTTGGGTAAGCGATTTCGCCGGGGTGGATTCTCATTTTCGGCCGTGTTGCTCATTCGCAAGGGCAAGGCGCGCTTCGAGCGACTCGTCGCCGATCCGGCCGGGGCGCTCGACATGGAAGTGCACGAACGCGTGATCGTCGATGGCCCGGTCGGCCGACTGAAAACCCCGTTGATTCACGACGATTTCAAGGGACTTGAGGCCTACATCGATCGGCACAACAAGTATTCGACGTGGGAGGCGAAGCTTCGACATCGATTCCTCACGGGCGGCGAATACGGTGAGAGTCGGATTCGCCCGCGCCTGTTCGGCAATCCGCAGGAGCGCCGACGATTCCTGAAGTATCTCGCGATTCGCGTGCCCGGTGAATCGTTGCTGTGGTTCGTGTATCACTACATTGTGCGGCTCGGCTTCCTCGAAGGCCGGGCCGGGCTGATCGCCTGCCGGATTCGGTCCGACTACATCGCCAGCGTGCGGGCCAAGGTTTACGAACTGCGACGAGCCGCCCGCCAAGCGCCCCATCCGTCAACTTCAACTTGATTGTGCCATGAGTGTCATTTCGGGTCGCCGTGTGCTGGTTACGGGCGGGGCTGGTTTTCTCGGGCGGGCCGTCTGTGCCCGCGTCAACGAACATTCGCCGGCGAGTGTCGTCGTGCCGCGCAAGGCCGACCACGACCTGACCGAACAGGCGGTCGTTCGCAGGCTGCTCGACGACGTGAAGCCCGACCTGATCATCCACTTGGCCGCGGTGGTCGGTGGCATCGGCGCGAATCGCGAGAACCCCGGCCGGTTCTATTACGAGAACGGCATCATGGGTTTGATGCTGCTCGAAGAGGCTCGCCAGCGCAACGTCAAGAAAGTCGTCAACGTCGGGACGATCTGCGCCTACCCGAAGTTCACGCCGGTCCCGTTCAAGGAAGACGATCTTTGGGCCGGTTACCCGGAGGAAACGAACGCCCCCTACGGCATCGCCAAGAAGTCGCAACTCGTGCAGGCCCAGGCGTATCGCCAGCAGTACGGCTTCAACGCGGTCACGCTGTTGCCCGTGAACCTGTATGGGCCGGGGGACAATTTTGATCCCTCGTCGAGCCACGTGATTCCGGCCCTCATCAAGAAAGTGATCGACGCGCGCGAAGCGGGTCGATCGCACATCGACGTGTGGGGGACTGGTTCCGCATCGCGCGAGTTCCTGTTCGTTCGCGACGCGGCGGCCGGGATCGTCGCGGCCGCGGAAAAATACGATGGCTCAGACCCGGTGAACCTCGGCAGCGGCATGGAGATCACGATCAAGGCTCTCTCCGAACTCGTCTGCGAGTTGTGCAATTTCCGCGGCGAGCTTCGCTGGGACCCGACCAAGCCCGATGGCCAACCGCGCCGCTGCCTCGACACGAGTCGGGCGAAGGAACGCTTCGACTGGTCGGCGACGACGGACTTCCGCGAGGGATTGAAGGAGACGATCGCCTGGTACGAAGCCGCCCGACGCGAGGGCCGAGGGGCGACCTGACGTGCCGAACCGACCGCAACTGACTCTCCTCTATCACTACTTCCATCCCGACGATGTCATCAGTGCTCGACTGTTTTCGGACATCGCGCTCGGGATGACGGAACGCGGCTGGGACGTGGTCGCCCGGCCGTGCCACCGAGGGTGTCGCAACGAAGCCGAGACGCACCCGCTTCGCGACGACTGGGCCGGCGGCAAGATTCGCCGTGTGTGGCGGCCCAACGTCCCGCAAGCGTCGAATCGCGGCCGACTGCTGAACTCGGCCTGGATGCTGGGTGCCTGGGCGCTCGGGGCCGCGTTCGGTCGACGCGCGAAGCGCGAGGCCGTGATCGTCGGGACCGACCCGGTCCTGAGCGTTCTCGCCGCGATCCCGTGGCGAACGTTTCGACCGAAGTCCACGATCGCCCACTGGTGCCACGATCTCTACCCCGAAGCGCC
>JANLUE010000191.1:0-3753 GCA_031363325.1 Gemmataceae bacterium | reverse complement strand
GGCGAAGGCTGGCACAACAACCACCATCATTTCATGAGTTCGGCTCGCATCGGCTTCAAGTGGTGGGAACTCGACGTGGGCTACTACTTGCTAAAGGCACTCTCCATTCCGCGCGTGGTCTGGGACCTGCGCGTTGTCCCCCCATCGAAGCTCGCGCCGGCGTGACACGCCGAGTACCCACCCAGGCCGACTCGGTCCGACTTGAGAAATTCGCCTTGAATCCGTCGGCGAACCCGGATATCGCCGCCCCCCACTACTGACGCCAGACGGGTCGCGCTGCCATCGGGGGATGTGCACCGGCTCGACGCGGGGGAATGTCAAATGGGCGTGGGAACACTCACTTTGCTGGGCCTTTTGTGCACGCCGGGGCAGGCGCCGGCCGACGTCACGACCTGGACCAGCCCCAGCATGAAGATCCCGATCGACTATCACCCGAGCAAGAAGGGTGACATTCGGGAACTGCTCCTGTACGTCTCGCCCGACCAGGGTCAGACGTGGCAACAGTCCGCCGTGGCCGTTCCAGACAAGGACGCGAACTTCACGTTCAACGCGCCGGCCGATGGCACCTACTGGTTCAACATGGTCGTCGTGGACAAGGCCGGTCGCCGCGACCCGCCCGATGTCTTCAAGGTCGCCCCGGCCCTCAAGGTCCTCTTCGACACCAAGAAGCCCGTCGTCTCGATCGCGAGCGCTCAACGCGTCGGCGACGATGTCACGGTCAACTGGAAGGTCATCGAGAAGAACCCGGACTGGGCCAAGTTCAAGCTGGAATTCAGCACGAACGGAACGAGTTGGACGCCGGTACAAACGCGGCCGGAGGCCGAAGGTTCCGCCCAGTTCAAGGTCACGGGCAACGCCCCGGTCACGGTTCGCGTGGCGCTGACCGATGTCGCCGGCCAATCCGGCGAAGCGACTTCGCCCGTCGCCGGCACGACAGTCGGCAAGCCCGATGAAATCCTGCGCGTCGCCGGGCCGGGCGATAACTTCGCCGCCCCGCCGATGCCCGGCACGGGCCCAGCGCCGATGTCGCCCATGATCCCGCCAGCGACTCCGACCGATCGGCTGCGCGACACGCGCTTGCCGACCGAGACGCGTGGGGCCGACACGCCGGCCGGCCCACCCGGTGGCCTGACGTTCCCGCCCGCCCCGGGTTCCCCGGGTGCCCCGCCGATCTTGCCGCCGGGCGATCCGTTGCCCGCGGCGAAGCCGGAGACGGTTGGCATGAGCGTACCCGCCCCGGCCTCGCACCTGCCGGCCCCGCAAGTCATCAACGTCACGAGCTTCCGACTCGCCTACGAAGTGGAAGACAAGGGTGCGTCGGGCGTGGGCAAGGCGGAAATTTGGGTGACGCGCGACGAAGGTCGAACGTGGCGGCAATGGACCGTGATCGACAAGCCAGAATCGCCGCTGGTCGTGAACCTCGCCAAGCCGACGGCCGGCGAGCCGGTCGAAGGGATCTATGGCATCAAGGTGGTGTTGCAAAGCGGAGCGGGCCTGAGCCGCGAGACGCCAAAGGCGGGCGACGCGCCGGACTTGCGCGTTGATGTCGATGTGACACCGCCGATCGTGAAGATTTTCGCCCCACTCCCGGACTCCACGCAGAAAGACACGATGGTCCTGCGCTGGCAGGCCGTCGATCGCAACCTGTCGAACGACCCAATCACGCTTGAATGGTCGGACTCGGCCAAGGGCCCGTGGATCCCGGTCGCGGCCGCCGAGGGGATCGCGGGTACCGCCCGCCGACTCGCCAACAGCGGTTCGTACGCCTGGAAGCTGCCGGCCAACTTCCCGACGCACAAGGTTTACTTGAAGGTGACCGCTCGCGATACGGCGGGCAACCTGGCCGAAGCGACGACATCGGAGCCGATCCTGGTGGACTTGAACAAGCCGTCCGCCGTCAAGTTGAACATCGTCGGCGGCACGGGACGATAGTCAAATCGAACGTTGGCCGAGCGCGTCACAGTGACGCGCTCGGCTAACGAAAAATCCAATTCCCCTTGACATCTCTCCGGCATTCGGTGATTCGGCGAACTGGGCAACGACCCGGCCCGTCACGGACGATCACGAATGGCCATTCGACCTCGCCTCACACTGTCGCGCCTTGAAGACCGGGCCGTTCCGGACGGGACGATCGCCGTCGTTCCCGAGAAACCAATCGACCCGACGGATGTCGAAGTCGTTCGCGACGAAACCCCGATCGAGGTCGTCAACGAAGAACCGCCAACTCCGATCGATGAAGTTCCGCTCGAAGAATTCGTCCCAGGCGAGTTGCCCTTCGAAGAGGTTGTGCCTGTCGAAGTGGGCGAAGCGATGGGCGAACCCAAGCCCGAGGAGATGTCGGGCGAAATTCCAATCGAGTGGGTCAAGCGCGATGTCGACCTGCCACTGTACACGATGAACGCCACTCCGAGCACACCGAAGCCGGTGCCAACTCTTTGGATCGGCGATCGACTCTGGCGCGACGCGAATGGCGACGGCCAACAGGACAAGGGCGAACCCGGGTTGGCGGGCGTGACCGTGCAACTCTATCGGGGCACGACGCTCGTCGGTTCGACCGTGACAGCCGGCAACGGTTCGTTCCTATTCGCGCCGGCGACGGTTCACAATGGCACGCCGAGTGAACCGTCGGACGATGGGCTCTTGCCGAACACCGCCTATCAGGTCCGCATCCCGCTCGATCAGTCGGCGCTCGCCGGCCTGCGGCCCACGCGCATGAACCAAGGGACGGACGACCTCGACTCGGACGCGACGTCGATTGGTTCGATCGATGTGACGACGGCCGCCGACTTCGCCAACGTTACGATCGACGCCGGGTTCACGCGGAGCGTTTCGGTTGGCGATCGAGTCTGGCACGATTCAAACAACAATGGGCGAATGGACTCGGGCGAGCCGGGCCTGGCGAACGTGGGCGTTCGACTGCTCGACGAAGTCGGTGCCGAAGTTGCGACGACGATGTCCGATGCGGCGGGCCACTATCATTTCGATCGACTCCTCCCCGGCACCTATTCGATCGAAGTGGCGGCCACGAACTTCAACGCGAGTGGGCCGCTTGTTGGGTACGCGAGCAGCACCGGGACGGGCGGGAAGGCCGTTTTCGAAGGGGCCTTCACGCCGGACCCGGATGCCGTCCCGAAGGACGGGGACGACAACGGAACGATGATCGCCGGTTCGGTCCGTTCGGCCGCGTTCGCGCTCGAGCGCGACAACCGGGCGGTCGATTTCGGGTTCTTCCGGGCGGGTGCGTTGTCCGGTCGCGTGTTCAACGACCGCAACTCGAACGGCCAAATCGACGCCGACGAAACGCAAGGACTGGCCGACGTGTTGATCCGCGCCTCGGGCCCGGGCGGCACACGCCATACGCGAACCGATTCGACCGGGGCGTATGCGTTCCCGGCCCTGCCGGCCGGCACCTACGCGGTCACGCAAGCCAAGCAACCGGTCGGCTACGCGAGCACGACGCCGGACCGAGCCTGGACGACGGTCAATGTTGGCGCGCCGGCCACGGTGAATTTCGGCGAGTCGGGTCGGGCCGACCTGCGACTCACTCGAAGTGCGCCAAACGTTCGCGTCTCGGCCGGCCGCGAAGTGATCGTGACCTGGACTCTGAAGAACGTCGGCCCCGTGACGGCCGACAACGCGACGGTCCACCTGACGTTCGGCGCAGGCCTGGCGTTCGTGCAAACGATCGCCGGGAACGGTCACGTGGCCTCGACGAACACGTGGACGATCGGTTCGCTCGCGGCCGGCGAATCG
>JANLUE010000188.1:0-7745 GCA_031363325.1 Gemmataceae bacterium | reverse complement strand
CCAACTGCTACAAAGCCCAGAACGTTAACGGCAATACTGGTTCGACACAAATTCTTAGTGCAAAATAATTCGTAACAAACTTTTTATTCGCGGTAAGACAGATTCATTTTTGTATCTATTTTTTAAGCTGTACCTCGACACTAATAAGTTGCTTTTATTTCAAAAAGACATTTTGCGAAACTGTTTATGGCTCGACAAATGACTTTTGTTTATTCATCTTTTCTCATTTTGTGAGACATTTTAGCCGGAAGCTCGATATTCGCTTAAAAAATAAAATGACCGTTCGAATTTCAGTTAAGTAATTGCAATCTTGTTCAACTTCTACCCTCGCCGCGAAGGACAAACCGGTTGGCCCGGCGTCCGACGTCTATGCGGTCGGCGCGATCCTGTTCGAGATGCTCTCGGGTCAGCCACCATTTGATGCGGAGAACCCGGTCGAAGTGATGCGTCGGGTGATCTCCGAGACGCCACCACCGTTGACTCGCTTCGTTCGCGGCTTGCCGAAAGACCTCGAAACGATCTGTCGGAAGTGTTTGGAGAAAGACCCCCTGCGTCGTTATCGTTCGGCCGAGGCGCTGGCCGACGATCTGAATCGCTGGCTCGTGGGCAAGCCGATCGCGGCCCGGCCCATCGGACCGATCGGTCAGGTCGTTCGCTGGAGTCGCCGGAATCGAGTCGTGGCCAGCCTTCTGTTCGGGGTGTTCCTGGCGCTGACTGGGGGAATCGTCGTTTCGGTCGGCCTGGCGATTCGTGCGAACCGGTACGCGGTCGAAGCCGAGCGGAACGCGAACCTGGCGAAAGCGAACGCGACCACGGCGCGTGAAAACGCCGAACGGGCCGAGGCGAACGCGGTGACGGCGAAGGCTCGCGAAGCGGCCGCCACCGCGAGCGAAGGTCGCGCGAACGCGGCGCGGGCCGAGGAAGCGAAACTGCGCCAGGAGGCCGACACGCGCGAACGACTGCGCGCCCGCGAGCTCTACGACGCGAACATGAGCGTCGCCCACGCGGCCTGGGAGTCCGGCCACCCAAACCACACTCGACTGTTGCTCGACAAGTATTTGCCCAGCCACCCCGACAAACCGGACCCACGTGGATTCGAGTGGTTCTACCTGAGCCGGCTCACGCGGTTCCGCGACTATACGATCACGGCCCCGGATCGAATCGTCTGCGGAGCGTCGATACCGGGGACCGTGCTGCATGCGATCGGCTTGCCGAACGCGGTCCACATTTGGGATCCGCCGGCGTGCAAGGCCGTGCACTGGAAAGCTCGCTGGCCGGGCCTGCGGAGCGTGGCGTTCTCGCCGGATGGCCACGTCATGGCCACGGGCTACCAGCACGGCCGAATTCACTTGTTCGATCGAACCGAGAATCGCGCGATCTCCGAAGCGACGCTGCGCGAAAGCGATGAGTTCTACGTGATCTCGCTGGTGTTTTCGCCGAACGGCAAGACGGTCTACGCGGCGATCGGGATCGACACGCGAGTGACTGAACCGACCCAGGTGGTCGCGCTCGATGTTGAGTCCGGCAAGGAATTGCGCCGCTTCAAGGGCGCGACCGGCAGCCTTCGCGGCGTCAGCCTTTCGCCGGACGGAGCAACTCTCGTCGCGGGCGGCTACGACGGCAAAGTGCGGATGTGGAGCACGGCCACTGGCGATTCGAAAGAGTCGATCGACACCGGCGGCTTGATTTCGGCGATCGCCTACAGCCCGTCGGGCAAGGTCCTGGCGACGGGAACCGCTCGGGGGGTCGTTTCGGTTTGGGACGTGGCGACGGGCCAACTCCGAAACGAACTGAGCGGCCACGCCGACTGGGCCGATCGGCTCGCGTTCAGCGGCGACGGGCGTTACCTGGCGACCGGCTCGCGCGATGGCATCGCGCGCGTCTGGGACGTGGCGACCGGAGTTCCGTACCGGGCCTATCGCGGTCACGATCGCCGAATCGCGGCCGTCGGCTTTTCGAACAATGGCCGAAACCTCTTCTCGGCATCCGAGGACTCGACGGGTGTGTTGTGGGATACGACGCGCGACAGCGAATGCGTCACACAACGATTGCCCAACCTCTATGGCCACGCCGCGATCCCGCTACCGGACAAGTGCCGGGCGCTGATCGTGAGCGATCATTGCTACCTTCAGTTTCTCGATTTAGATACCGGGGCGTTGTCGCCGGCGCGAACGCCGAAAGGTGTACTGGCCAACTTGCTCGCGGCGTCCCTGTCGCCGGACGGCGCGACCGTGGCGCTATCAACGTATCAACAAGGTTTGATGCTCGTGGCCGTGGCCGACCTGGCCGCTCAGCCACGGCGAATCGACGTGCCGTTGACGACCGCGCTCGCCTGGAGCGGCGATGGCCAATCGTTGATCGTGGGCCATCGCGATGGCGGGCTCGCGTCGATCGCGGTCGACGGCAAGTCGCCCCCGAGGCGATTCGGCCCGAGTCGCACGCGTGTCGACGTGGTCGCCACGTCGCGGCAATTGCCCAATCGCGTCATCGCCTCGTGCGGCGACGGCACGATTCGAGCCTTCGATCCGGTGACGGGCGACGAAGCATTCACCGTTGAAGTCGGCAGCCATCGCCCGACGTGCCTCACCATCAACCCGGATGGTTCGCGGTTCGCCACGGGCGGGTTCGACGGATCGGTCCGAGTTTGGAACTCGGCCACGGGCAAATTGATTCAACGCCTCGATGGGCACACGAACGAAGTTACGAGCGTCGCCTTCGACGGCACCGGCCTGCGCCTGGCGACCGGTTCCTTCGACCTGACGGCCAAGTTGTGGGACGTGGAGACGGGCTTGCAAGTGCTCTCGCTGCGTGGGCACAGTCAGACGGTGCGCGGCGTCGCGTTCGGCCCCGAAGGTGGTACGTTCATCACGGTTGGCGGTGGCGAAGTGCGGCTCTGGGACGCGCGGGCCGGCATGAGCTACGAACGCGGTCGACTCCTCGCGGCCGCCGTGCGCATCGAACCCACGTCGGCCGAATGGAAGCGCGCGACCGGCGTGACGGCCAACTTCCGACTGATCAACGGCAGCACCAAATCACTGCAGGCACCAACGTTGAATACGAACAACGCGACGTTCCAGGTTGGCGCGCTCGTCGAACGGATCGGCCCCGACCCGACGATCCCGGCCCTGGAATCGAAACGCCGACCGCACGACCAACGCTATGCTGTCGGGGCGTTGACGCTCTCGATGCCGCCAATGACACTCGAACCAAACGGCTTTGTCGAAGGCAAGATCACATTCCCGGCCGATTGGCCAGCCGGCAAGTACCGCCTGTACCTCGAACACGGCTGGGACGGAAAGGCCGTCGAGAACGCACCCTTGGCGGCCCGGGATTTCATCGTGCCGACACGCGATGACTGATGATTTGGCCTTCGAGTTCGCCCATCGCCCGACCCCGGCCTCGCTCGAACCGCTTCGCGGACAACGAATTCGATCACGGGCAGATCATCGCTCAACGGGCCGTCGAAGTTCACGCGGATACGGTCGGCACACTCGCGGCTCGCGTGTTCGGAATGCGAAGTCTATCCCCAGGTGATTCGAGCAATCGCGGAGGGACGAGTTGAGTTGAAGCGGCGGGTCGTGCAATTCTGATAACGGACGCGCTCTTTGTGGCCACGAGTGGTCAGTTTCCAACCGGTACGCAACAAGAAACTACCGAATCCCGCAGGAATCCGTCGAATTCTGCTTCGGCACTTAACTTGCCATAGCAGACCAGCCCACCTTCGCGAGTCTTCAATGTCGTTGCGACGCCGAGCATTCACGTTGATTGAACTTTTGGTCGTGATCGCGATCATCGCAATTTTGATCGGCCTCCTGTTGCCGGCCGTCCAGAAGATTCGCGAGGCCGCCAACCGCCTGTCGTGCTCGAACAATTTGAAACAAATTGGACTGGCGCTCCACAATCATCACGATGCCTTCGGGGCGTTCCCGCCGGGCTTCACCGCGACGCTCGGCCCCGGCAACGACACTTCGCCCGGGTGGGGCTGGTCGTTTCACATCCTGCCGTTCGCCGAGCAGGACAACCTCTATCGGACCGTCCCTTCGCTGGCATTGTCCCTCCGCGATTCGGCCGCCTTGGCCCAATCGGTCAAGATCTATGTGTGTCCGTCCGACCTGCAGAATCAGCCATTTCAGGTGAAGGGCCCCGGCGGCGTGAATCTGACGAACGCGAGTGGGGCCCTGGTGTTCGCGGCCCCGTGCAGCTATGCCGGAGTGGCCGGCGGCGACGAGACGGAAGTCACCACGGGCGATTCGTTCGGCCAACACCACGGACCGTTCTACCGCAACAGCAAGACTCGGATCGCCGACCTGACCGACGGCACGACGCACACGGCCCTGGTCGCCGAACGAGCTTGCGCGATCACCCAAGGGACTTGGGCCGGCGCGATCCCCGGTGCGCGGATGCGACTCGGAACCAAGAACCCGGCCTACGTCCTCAATCCGAACATGGACTACGACCCCGACATTTTCGGGCTCGTTCACACGAATTGGATCAACGCCACAAACGACCAATCGGACGACGGAGGGACCGACGACGCGTCGAGTTTCCATACCGGCGGCGCCAACCACTTGCTCGGCGATGGCTCGGTGCGGTTCATTCGAAATATTGGTGGCGTGAAAGGGGCACCGCCGACGGCCGACCGTTTGGCTTACTGGGCGCTCGGCACGCGCGGCGACGGCGACCTGACCACGGCCCTGGAGTAACGCTCAACTATGGAACGCGGAATGATTCGCAGCGTCTGCGTATTCGCGCTAATCGGGCTCGTCGGCTGTAGTCGCACGAAGGCCCCGACCGAGAAGTATTTCTCCGGTCAGCCGGTGGCGCACTGGTTGGAAGCGGTCCGCAGTCCCGATGTCAAGGATCGGAAACACGCGGTCGAAGTGCTCGGCAACGTTGGGCCGGCCGACCCCGGGGCGATCCCGGCACTCATCGTCGCGTTGGCCGACAAAGACGCCCGAATCCGCGAGTCCGCGGTCCTCGGCCTGTCGAAGATCGGCGCGCCCGCCAAGGACGCGATCCCCACGTTGACCGATCTGAAAGCTCGCGATCCGGACGCCCGCGTCCGGGCCGCCGCCGACCGGGCCATCACGCAAGTTCAATCGGGCGGCTAGGCCGAGGTTACATGATCAATCCAGCGATCGCCGCGTTGATCAGCGTCGCCAGGAAGCCTCCGAGCAAAGCTCGGAAACCCAACTGGGCCAGGTCGCTGCGCCGCTCGGGGGCCATCGCGCCGATGCCGCCGAGCTGAATGCCGATGGACGAAAGATTGGCGAAGCCCGTGAGCGCGTAGGCGGCCAGCTTGTACGAACGCTCGTCCATGTCCTTGACGCCGACGAACTTTCCGTCGGGGCCCTTGATCGCGTTCGCGTCCGTCATGTCCTTGAAGGCCACGAATTCGTTGAGCACCAGTTTCTTGCCGAGCAATTCGCCGACGCGTGGGCAATCCTCGGGTGGCACGCCGGCCAGGAACGCGAGCGGTGAGAAAATCTTCGAGAAGATCCACTCGAGCGACAGATTCGGCATTCCGATCTGCGTGCCGAGTTGGCCGAGCAGATAATTCAACATCGCTATCCCGGCGATGAAGGCGATCAGCATCGCCGCGACATTGAGCGCCAGTTTCAGGCCGTCCGAGGCCCCGGACGCAGCCGCGTCGATCACGTTGACATGCGGTCGATCCTCAGCCACATTCACCTCGCCGCGCGTGACCGGTTCGCCCGTTTCCGGCAACAAGAGCTTCGAGAGATACAAGCCGGCCGGAGCAGCCATCACGCTCGTGGCCAGGATGGCCACCGGGTCCGCTCCAAACGAGATGTAGACGGCGATGAGCGTCCCTGAAATGGTCGCCATGCCGCCGATCATGAGGGCCAGGAGTTCCGAGCGCGTCATGCCAGCGACGTAGGGTTTGATGATCAACGGCGCCTCGGTCTGACCCATGAACACGTTGGCGGAGGCGGCGAGTGTCTCGGCCCCGCTCACGCCTTTCTCGCCGAACACGAAGACCATGAGCTTGGCGAAGACCCAAACGACCAGTTGCAAGATTCGCAAGTGATAGAGAACCGTGAAGAACGCCGAGACGAAGATGATCGCGGGCAGAATTCGGAACGCGAAGATAACCGCCCCGTCTCGTCCGAACACCGGTTCGAGGACTTCCGGCTTGGCGACGGTGCCGAACACGAACTCGGCCCCCTTGTTCGAGAACTCGAGGAACTTGGCGACGGCCGCGCCGATCGCCTCGAAGCCGATCTTGATGGCGTCGACCTTCAAGATCAGCAACGCGAGCAGGAATTGCAGGCCGATGCCGGTACCGACGGTTCGCCAGTTCACGCCGCGCAGATTGACGGAACATGCGGCCGCGATCGCCAGGAAACATGGGATGCCGACGAGTGCCTGGCCACGCGGCGTGATGGCGTCGCGGCCGAGCCAGGCCAGCAGCGTCAGCCCGACGACGCCCGCGAGAAGTGAAACGCGCCACAGCGTGGGCGTACCGGGAGTGGACATGGGTCGCGGGTCCGAAGCGAGTAGGGGTCCGAATTGCGAGAGGCGCAGGACATGTTATTTCGCGGCGGGCGGGGCGTACACATCCAAATTCGCGGCCGAATCGAGTACAATCGTGGCAATTGATCTGAACCGGGTGCATCCATGTCCATTGCCGAACTGATCGATTCGCCAAGCGCGCCGCCGGAGCCCGATCCGACTCTCGAGGACCCGTGGTTCTACGGCTGGCGCTACGTCACGCGCATCGGCCCGGATGGCACCGAAGAGACCGAGCAGGTTCCCCTCACCGAAATGGACGTCCTTCACCCCGAAGAAGATGACTTCATCGTGCAGAACGTTGCTCACAGCGAGAATTGCCATTACATTCAATTCGCCCTCGAAACCCACTTCCGCGCTCGACCCGATGTCCTGGTCTTCGAGGACCATCGCGTCGACTGGCAACATCCGACGATTCGGCCACATGGTCCGGACCTCGCTGTCTTCGAAGGCGCGTCGGAGAAATGGCCGGAAGATGTAGCGACGTTTCGGATGCGCGATGCCGGCGCTCGGCCGCTGCTCGTCGTCGAGGTGACTTCGCCGTCAACGCGCCGGGGCGACGTGGGCGCGAAGATCGACCACTACCACCAAGTTGGCGTTCCCTACTACCTGATCGCTGATCGCCGGAGTCGAGCCGGCCAATCGCGACTGGACTTGCGAGCCTTTCAGACCACGCCGGAAGGCTATGTGTCGATGACGGTTGACCCCAACAAGGGCGTCTGGATTCCAAACGTACAGCTCTGGTTCCGAACTGAATCGAATAAGGTCGTCTGTTTGAATCGTAAGGGCAAGCGCTATCGTCGGGCCCACGAAATGGTGGTCGACCTGGAATCGGAGACGGAAAGGGCGGACCAGGCAGTCCAGCGAGCGGACCAGGCAGTCGAGCGGACCGAGAAAGAAAGAGCGCGAGCCGAGCGAGAGAAAACCCGCGCCGAGCAAGAACGGACGCGGGCCGAGCAAGCGAGCCAACGGGCCGAGCAAGAAAGTACTCGCGCTGAATTGGAGAAAGCTCGGGTCGCCGAGTTGGAACGCGAATTGGCCGCACTTCGCGCCAAATTGACGGCCGGGCAATCTCCGCCCGCTCCGTGAAGCGTCGCAAGTCACCGCTCCGCCCATTACTTCGGGGGCGCCGGGGCGTACACGTCCAGGGCGCGCGGAACGACTTTGAACGTGGCCGGCGCTCGCCCGGATATCTCGCCGTCGGCCGAGATGTC
>JANLUE010000164.1:0-2239 GCA_031363325.1 Gemmataceae bacterium | reverse complement strand
CGCCGAAGGTCGACCCGAATGACAAGAAGCCGACGGTCGCCAAGCTCAAGGTGCGCCTTAAGGCGAGTGCCGACGCCTTGCCGGGCGTTCGCGAAGTTCGCCTGATCACGCCGCTCGGGGCTTCGACGGTGGCTCAGCTCGTCGTGGTTCAAGACCCCGTGATTCGCGAGTCACCGAGCAACGACACGATGAAGACGGCGCAGGCTGTCAAGTTACCCGCAACACTCTGTGGGGCATTCGAAAAGGTCGAAGATGTCGACTATTTCAAATTCAATGTGAACGCCGGGCACGCGTTCACGTTTCACGTGCGCTGCCAGCGCTTGCAGGACCGCATTCACGATCTGCAAGATCACGCCGACCCGATCCTCACCTTGAAGAACTCGGCCGGCACGGTGTTGGCCATGAACGATAACTTCTTCTTCGCCGACCCGTTGTTGCATTACAAGTTCCCGACGGCCGGCGAGTATTACCTGGAGATCCGCGACGTTCGCTACGGCGGCAATGGCGACTGGCAGTACGCGATCGAAGCCACCGATCGGCCGTTCGTCACGAACGTCCACCCGACGCGAGTGACCCCGGGGGTCGCCACCAAAGTCGAGCTCGTCGGCCACAACCTGCCGGCCGACCCGAGTGCGACGATCAGCGTCCCGGCCGACGCGACCGATGGCTTACGCTGGGTCGAATTGAAATTACCGAGCGGCCAGAACTCCAACATCGTCCCGGTGGTCGTGAGCCGGTTGCCCGATGTCCGCGAAGTGGCGGGCGACAACGATTCGCCGGCCAAAGCCCAAAAGATCACGATTCCGGCCGGGATCAGCGGACGAATCGAGGCCGAAGGGGACATCGATTGTTATTCGTTCGAGGCCAAGGCCGGCGAACAGTTCGCGATCCAGGTGATCGCTCGCGACCATCAATCGATGCTCGATTCGATTGTGCGGGTATTGAATGAAAAGGGCGAACGACTCGCCGAGAGCGACGATTTCAGCGATCGCTTTGTCCACGCCGACTCGCGGATCGAACCCTGGGTCGCGCCAGTCACGGGTCGATTCATCATTGAGATCAAGGACGTCCACGGTCGCGGCGGACGTGAGTTTCCGTACTTCCTCAAGGTCACGCGCGCGACGCCGTATTTCACGCTCGAACTCGACTCGGACAAGACCCTCCTCACGCCGGGACTGGCCAATGTGATCTACGCGAAAGTTCGACGCTGGAATGGATTTACCGGGGAGGTTCAGCTTGGAATCGACGGCTTGCCGCCTGGCGTGACGGCCTCGTGTGGGCGCATCCTGACGACGGGTCGCGGCGATGGCTGCATCGTCCTGCGTGCGGCCCCGGATGCGAAGCCGGGGGCGGCCAACATTCGCGTGACCGGGACCGGGTACACCGGAAATCTGGTGCCCCGCAAGCTGACGGCCATCGCACGACCCTTGCAAGAGGTCTACATGCCCGGCGGCGGGCGAGCGCATTACCCGGTGGAAACGCACACCGTGTCGGTCGGCGAGCCGCTCGACCTGCGCGCGGTGAAGATCAGCACGAACGATGTCGTCCTGAAGCCGGGCGAATCGAAACGAATCGATGTGTCATTCGAGCGCGCCTCGGACTTCAAGCAGAATGTGACGCTCGATGTGGTTTATCAACACCTCGAACAATTCTACGCCGACAGCCTGCCCGTCGGCGTGACGATCGACGGTCGCGCCAGCCAGACATTGGTGACGGGCGATCAATCGAAGGGATACATCACGCTGAAGGCGGCGGCCGATGCGAAGCCGGTGGCACGGCAACAGGTGGCCGTCATGGCGCATGTTTCGATCAACTTCGTGATGAAGTACACTTACGCGGCCGAACCGCTCTTCGTGACGGTCGCGAAGCCCTGATCGCGCACGAAAATCGCCGCGTACCACAGGCCGGCGAGCCATTGCAGCGTTGAGACGTACAGATAGACGCGGTGCAATTGATAGAAGGCCGTGTATTCGCGCACGCGGCCCTCCGGCCCAAAGTCAATGCGCGATTCAATCTGTGGGTGGAGGATCGCGAGTGTGACGAGGCAACCGAACAGGATCCCCCAGGGGGCCCAACGCCATTTGGCCCGCGTCGCGAACTGATCCCAGGCGAACACCGCGATGGCCCCCGCCCCGATCGCGTTCAGCCAGACCGTCACGTGCCGGGTCACGCTGCCCTGTTCGAACGTGCCAAGCACGGAAGTCCCCGTCGGCACGACGACGGCCGCGTAGAAAAAGAA
>JANLUE010000147.1:0-5354 GCA_031363325.1 Gemmataceae bacterium | reverse complement strand
AACCTGTCCTACGGGACTCGACACCGAACTTCGAGCGTACGTGGTTTCACTTGGGAATTCGATAATGTTGCTCAAGATGGCGAAGCGGGCGTTGTTGGAGACGGACAAGCGCCTGCTCTGGAAGCTCGCGTGGAACATGGGCCTGAAGGGCATGTTCTCCGTGCAACGGCACAAGGCCCGGCTCAAGCGTGGCGAGTACTTTCCGCCATTCCTGTACGTTTCGATTATCAATTCCTGCAACTTGCGGTGCCAGGGCTGCTGGGTCGATGTCGCGCATAAACAAGAGATCATTCAGCCGGACGCGTTTCACAAGTTGGTTCGCGAAGCGAAGGCGATGGGCAACGTGTTTTTCGGCATCGTCGGCGGCGAGCCGTTCATGCATCCCAAACTGTTTGAGTTGATTGAAGCGCACCCGGACTGTTACTTCCAGATTTTCACCAATGGCCACTTCATCACGGACGAAAAGGCCAAGCGCCTCCGACGGCTCGGCAACGTCACCCCCCTCATCAGTGTCGAAGGAACCGAGATCGTCTCCGACGAACGGCGCGGTCGAGGCAACGTACTCTCGAAGACGATGCAGGGCATTCAGAATTGCCTCAACAATCATTTGTTGACGGGGGTCTGTACGAGCCTCTGTCGCACGAACATTGACGACTTACTCACGGACAAATGGGTCGACCGGCTCATCGAGATGGGCGTGATGTACACGTGGTTCCACGTCTATCGGCCGATGGGGCCGAGCCCGAACCCGGACCTGTGCCTCACGCCCGAACAAGCGAAGCGAGCCCGCGAATTCGTCGTCCAGACGCGTGCGAAGAAGCCGATCGTCGTGATCGACGCCTACTACGATGGCGAAGGGCAGGCCCTGTGCCCGGCCGCGACAGGCATCAGCCATCACATCAACCCCTGGGGCGACATCGAGCCGTGCCCGATCGTGCAGTTCTCCAAGGAATCGATTCACACGAAGGGCAACGACACGCGCACGCTCCGGCAGAAGTTCACACAGTCGGCTTTCCTCCGCGAGTTCCGCGAACTGTCGCAACGGACCACGCGCGGTTGCATCGTCCTCGAACGGCCCGATTTGTTGAAGGAACTCGTCGAGAAACACGCCGCCCCGGACGTGACGGCCCGGAAGACGGCGCTCAAGGAACTCGGGGCGATGCAGGTGCGAACGTCACAATACTCCCCCGGCCAGGAAGTGCCCGAACGCAGCATCTTCTACCGATTGGCCAAGCGCTTCTGGTTCAACGACTTCGGCGTCTACGAAGGCTACGACCACTCGAAAACGGCGGCACCGGGCGTGCTGGCGGGGCGGTGATTCGAATCTTCGCACCGGGAACGTGGCCTTGCCCTCGATTTTTTGCTCGGGTACAATTTGCTTGTGACGATCTCGCTCGTCCAAGAATTCAACGGTGCGACCAGCACCGTATGCCCCACCAAGGTCGCGAGTCGTCTCAAATGAAGAAGATCGACCGGTTTCTTGGACATGGCTTGTACACCGTTCGGGAAGCGGCGTTGTACGCGCGGGTGTCTCCACAGAAATTGAGCCGATGGCTTTTCGGCACGACCAAACGCAAGCCAGTTATCGATCCGCAATTCAAGTCCGACGAAAAACTGGTCTCGTTTCTCGACTTGGTTCAGGCGCTCGCCATCAAAGAGATTCGGTTCCAAAGGCCGGAAGTGACTCTCGAAATGATTCGAGACGCGATTATCTTGTGCCGTAATCGGCTGAAGGTTGAGCATCCATTCGCGATTGAGCACTTTACGTTTCTTTTCGGCGAGAAGCTCGTGATTCGAAAGAACCGCGACGAGTACATTCAAGTCGAAAACCAGAACACCGGTCAAATACTGTTTCCGTTCGTTGAAACGTACTTGAGCGACCTGACGTTCGATGAATATGGAGTGGCCAACAAGTGGCGCGTTCGAATCAATCTGAGCGATGACAAGCATGTGCCGATTGTCCTCGATCCGAAGCGACGATTTGGCGAGCCACTCCTGCCGAGTGGTCACACGGTGAGTTCGATTTTTGAAGCGGTCCGAATCGAAGGGGGAGTCGAACGGGCGGCCAAAGTCTACGGCATACCCAAGGAAGAAGCCGAGGCTTCCTACAAGTTCTTTTTTGAACGACTCGGGAAAACGGTCGCGTGAACCCAACCGCCCAATTCCTGTTCGATGAATGCATTGGCAAGCCATACGTAGCCAATCTGAGAGAAATGGTTCCCGGTGAGCCGACTCTATTCCATTTGAGTGATCTCGATCTGCTCGGCCAATTGGATGAAGAGTGGATTCCAAAAATCGCGGCCGATGGTTGGATTGTCGTGACTTCGGACGCCGGCAAAAAGGGGCTGAAGGGTGGGAAGCTCCCGAGGCTATGCCGGGAACATAAAATCACACATGTCGTGTTGAGCTCCACGCTGCACCAAATGCGAGCGCACCTCAAGATTGGTGCGCTCGCCAGCATGTGGGAAGACCTGTTGGAACTACGGAATTCCAAACCTGGTACCGGATACAAACTCCGGTACGTCAACAAGGATGGCGGCTTGGTGCTCCGCCTTGTCGAAATCAAAGTCTTTTCGGCACAACCCTAATTCGGCACACGGACCATCACCTTAACCTTCGATGTCCAATCCGCCGCCGACTCCCGCGACAAACCCCCGGCAACGGCGGATCGCGCTGAGTGTCTTGGGCCTGGCGCTGGTCGCGATTGTCGTTGGCTACAAGTTGAAGTCCGCGCCCGCCAGTGGCGTCGAACCGCCGCGGCCGGACCTGGCCAGTATTGATCCCGAAGTTCGCAAAGCGATCGAGGACGCGTCCGCAAAGGTCAAGGCCACACCGAACTCCGGGCCGGCCTGGGGGCGACTGGGGACGGTTCTTTACAACCACATCTTCGGGACCGAGGCGATCGCGTGTTTCGCCGAGGCCGAACGGCTCGAGCCGTCGAACCCGCGTTGGCCATACTTCCAAGGGCTAGTGCAATTGTCGCGCGACCCGCCGACGGCGCTCGCCAAGCTGCGTCAGGCCGTCGAATTGTGTCGCGACGAGACCGATGGGCCGCGCTTGCGACTCGCCGAGTTGCACGTCTGGCTCGGTCAGGCCCCGGAGGCCCGCGAGCAATTCGACCGCTTGTTGCGTTCGAACGATTCGCATCCGCGCGCCCACCTGGGCTTGGCTCGGCTCGATTCGCAAGCGGGCGATTCGGCCAAGGCCCGCGATCATTTGAAACAGGCGTACGGCGACCCGCACTCTCGGAAGTCCGCCCTCACGCTCTCGGCCGAGATGTATCAGCGGGCCGGCGACCAAACCGCCGCGCGCCGAGACCGGGCTCGCGCGGCCGAGTTCCCCGACGATCACGAATGGCCCGATAAGTACTTGGCCGAGGCGACGCAACTCAAGGTCGGCGAAGTGGCCCGGGTCGAGATCGCCGGCCACCTCATCGATCGCGGCCGAACGCGCGAAGCAGTCCAGGCGCTCGAGCAAATCGTTCGCGACTATCCGCAGTCGGTCAAGGGCTGGACGTCGCTCGGCTGGGCGCAACTGAACTTGAAACAACTCGACGCGGCCGACGCGAGCCTGAAGACGGCCGTCACCCTGGAACCCGAAGCGGCGCGGGCCTGGCTCTATCGAGCCGTTGTGCGGTTCGAGAAAAAGGACCGTAAAGAAGCCGCCATCTTTCTGCGTCGAGCCATCGAAGCTCAGCCCAACTACGTGCTCGCGCACATCAACCTCGGCTTATGCTTGAAGGACGATGGCGACCCGGAGGGGGCGATCGCCGCCTTCGAATCGGCCCTACGCTGCCAACCACTCAGCGCGGCCGCGCACTCCAACCTCGGGGCGTTGCACCTGAAACAAGGTCGACGCGAGAAGGCGATCCCGCATCTCGAACAGGCGATCGCGCTGAACCCGGACGACGCGGCCTCGGCGAAGTTGCTCGCAGAAGCGAAGGGGAAGTGATCAGCCGAATCGAACGGCCGCGGCGAGTGCAGCCGTCTCGACGCGAAGGATTCGCGGCCCCAGATTCAATGGTCGCCAACCAATGGCCAGCGCGGCCGACACTTCGTCGTCCGTGAATCCCCCCTCCGGCCCGATCGCAAGCGTCGCGTCGCCGACCGAAATTTCGGAACTCGCATCGCCGCCGGGATGAGCGATCCATCGTTCGCCGGTGGTTGTTCGACACCAGTCGAGCCACTTCGCGGCGGGATGGATTCGCATCAGCACGTTGCGGCCACACTGTTTGCTCGCTTCGATCACGGCCCGACGCAGCTTCTCGACTTTCGCCCCGTCGATTCGCACGATGCTTCGCTCCGTCTCAAGCGGCGTGAAGTCGGTTGCGCCGAGTTCGGTCAACTTCTCGATCAGGAAGTCGCCCCGGTCCCCTTTGGGCATTGCGGCCGCGATGTGCAAGCGGTGCCGGAGTTCCCGATCCGGCGACTCGACGCCAACGACTTCGAGTGAAACTTTCTTGCGGCCGAGTTCGCGAATGTCCGCCAAATACTCGTGGCCGTCGCCGTTGAAGAGCGTGACGCGTTCGCCGACCTCGAAGCGGCGGACGTTCGCGAGGTGATGGGCTTCCGGGCCTTCGAGCGTGATCGGGCCGAGGCCGATCGGCCCATCGACGTAGAACCGGTCGGCCATGCAAAACTCGGGTTTATTTCGAATGGCGACTTGAGGTAGGATAGGCGAGCGAGGCCCCCACGGAAGGGACGATATGGCCACTGCGACTGCGTTGCCGACCCGCGATCAACTCGACGAAATCGACGCCTTGCTCCGGCGAATGCTGACTCTCCCGCCACTCGGCACCGAAGCCGAACCGAGTCCGCCGCCGTCCGTCTATTCCGCGCCGAGCATACGCGAAGTCCCGCCCGCGAGCCCGCCGGCCGTCGGCGATCCGGTCGTGCAGTCGTGGCGCGTCGAATGGCCGCCGGCGAGCCCCTCGGTCGTCAACTGGGGTGCCCCCGCACCGGCCGCGCCCGAGCCCGTGACGTTCGCCGCACCCGTTGTTCCGCCGTACGCGCTCGCGGTCCCGTTCGTCCCGGCCGCTGAGGTCGTGCCGGGCGTGACGTTCGTCGAACAACCGCCGCCGAGCACGATGCAACAACCCGTGCCGAGTTATCTGTGGCCGGCCATCGCGCTCAATGGCGTGTTCGACATCGTGACGTATTTCCTCGGCCCAATTGGTTCGTTGTTGCGCGGCCCCGGTCGACCAGTGTTGGGCTGGCTTGGAATCTTGATGGTCGTCGCGGCGAGCCTCTGGGCCGCCGGCGAATGGGCCGGCTACGCGGCCGATCTCCCCAACATGGTCGCCGCGATCCAGAGCCGCGTGGACGTCCTCTCGCAGTCGAAGAAGCTGCCGAAGA
>JANLUE010000131.1:0-3701 GCA_031363325.1 Gemmataceae bacterium | reverse complement strand
GAGACGGGGATCGGGTACTCGTCCATGACGCGTGCGGCACCCGCTTGGCGGGTTGAGACGGTTGCGGTCGGCATGATGTTTCTCGGGCGATTGGTGAGAAGGCCCGGCCACGTCGGCCGGGCCGGGGTTGGGGTTAAAAGTGGTCGAGAACCGCCGGGTTTGGTCGGGCGGTCTGCTTCGGGGCCGGCAGGGTGGCAAGCCGACGCGGCCCGTAAGCGGCGAGAATGTCGGCCGGGATCGGTTCGTTGAACTGGTCGTGCAAAATCTTGGCGATCGCCGCGCCGTGTTTGCAATGGCCCCATCGAAGGTGGCCGCGACAATCGCAGGCCACGCGTTCGGGGATGCCGTGCGAGACAGTCAGGTGATACACCTCGACGACTTTCAAGTCGTCGTCCAGCTTGGCCAGTTCCATCGCGTACGGGCCAAAGGACGGGTCGCACGGGATCATGACGGAGCGGTAAATCGTCGCCTTGCCGTCCATCGTGATCCGGATGAGGCCGCCACCGAACGGGTCGGCTTCGATTCGCATGGTGCGAACGGGCGGCTTGCGCGGCTTGCGGGCGGCTTTCGTCGGGGCGGTTGCGGTTGCGGTGCACATGGGACGTTGCTCCGGGCGATGGGGTTGGGTGTTACTCGTCGCTCGCGGCGTAGGCGAACGTGGCCAGGATGCCCGCCAGGGCCGCCAGCGGGCAAACGAACAGCACGGCCGAGGTCATCAGGCCGAGCGTCACGATCGCGGCGAACTTGAAGGCGGTGCGGCGGGTCATGGCGGATACCGGATGAGAGCGGACGACATTGGCTTACAAGGGAATAATAGTCATTCCCTAGGGAAAGGCAAGTTCAGGTTAGGGATTTTATTGAAAATACTTTGCGGATGTTCGTACACTGAGGGAGGATGAAAGAGAGGTAGGAAATGCCGAAGCAAGCCACGAAGGCGACGAAGCAATTGGCCGCTGAGATTGACGGGGACTTGCGTGACCAAATCACGCAACGAGCGAAGGGTGAAGGCCGAACGATTCGCGGGCTACTCGAACGAATGGCTCGCTTCTACTTCGCGAACGCGCCGACCGACAGCCTCGACGCTCCGGCCGTTCCGGCCACCGATGCCGAGCCGAAGGCCAAGCGGAAAGTGAAGGGGAAGTGATTTCCGAACTGGACTACCTGACGGCCGCGATCGTGGCCGATCCGTCGAACGATACGGCCTGGGCCATGTACTCCGATTGCTGCCTGGAGTGCGGCCGCGAGGATTGGGCCGACCACGGACTGGCGACGCTCAAGCTCGATTCGCTCGGCCGACGCGACTATCTGGCCCGTCATCGCGAAGGCTGGCCACTGGCCGCGAAGCTCGTCCCACGAGTGGACGGCTGGGAAGGGTGCACGCCTGGCGATCCGCGCCGGATGCTGCCAACGGCCCTGATCATCGCGGAGTTCGCGCCGGATTGATCAGTGGGCGATGAGGAATCGGTAGCTGAGTCCGCCGAGCAGGAACGTGAGCGCCAGGGCCGTCAGGGCCAACGCGCAACCGGCGGCGGTCGGTTCGGGCTTGGGTTCGTTGGTCATGAAATCAACGCCTTGCGCAACAGGCCGAGCGGAGTCATGTCGAGTATGTCCTTCGCTCCGCCGAGCACGCCCTTGCCCATTCCGTTCAGGAATGTGACGACCGCCGTCACGTCTCCGGCGATGAGCTTGATGGCTTCTGCTCCGGCGGCCACTGCCGTGGCGATCTCGGGCAGAACGGCCAGGGGGTCGGCACCTTGCTTTGCCCCGAACATCCCCTCCATCTGCTTGGCGAATTGAGCCCGCGCGAAGTCCTCCACGCCACTGACCTGGGGTGAATAAACGGCGGCGTTTCGACTGTTGCGGTTCTTGTCCAGCTTGCTCGTCAGGCCGAAGAACGCGCCGATCGTGTTCGCCAACCCGATCACCACGCCCTGAAGCATGCCGATCGCGAAAGAAGCCACCCGCAATGATTTCACCATTCCGTCCGCCAGAAGTTGAATGAACGGCGACATCGCCTCGACGATCTGGGTCGCTCCGAAAGCGGCGTTGGCGAGCGACTGGCCAAGTTGGTCGAACAGGGGCTGTATCACAGGTTGCAATCGGGCGAACGTGTCTCCCCATGCCCGGCCGGCAATTGTTAGGCCTTTGAGGACTGGCGTCAACATTCCACCAATCACAGCAAACGCGTCGTTGAGCGTTCGCGTGAAGACCTGGACGACGGCCGGGTTGGCGAGTTGCACGAGTCCCGCGATCGAATTGGCGATGCCCTTGATCTCGTTCAGGGGCGCGAGGAACAAGTTGGCGAGTTGGCTCGTGGCGTTGCCGAGCGCGCCCGTCGAATCCTTGGCCGCTGCTCCGAGTTTCTTGACGGCGGCTTCCAAACCGGCGATGGACGATTTGGCCGCCGATCCGGCCATCGAACCGACGGCCGCTCGTGCGCCGGTTCCACCCATCCCCGCCATCATTGCCGGCAACATGATTCGCTCTCGCGTGGGCATCGCGAGTAGGCCACATCGGCGGGGCGGTCGTGACTATCACACCTTCGGCCGTTCGCACGGCATGTAGCCAAGGCGTTCGCTGACTTCGACGGCGAGGCCGCGGCGAATCAATTTCTTCATTGCGGCCCGCGCCTCCGTCCCCTCGGCGATGTTGGCCCACTCGCACAACTTCGCGAGCGATTGCGGCTTCCTGAGCGGCTTCAAGTCTATCAATGCCAATCTCAACGCGAGCTCGAGGCGATTGAGTCCGGCCTCACCGCGTTTCGCTCGCAGTTCTGATTCGCGAGGCAACGCATCGGCGGTCAGTTCGGTCGAACGAACGGCCTCGCCGAGCAGTTCTTTCAGCCATTCGGGCGGTGCAATGTCTTCGACTTCGATTCCCTGCTCGCGTTTCCAGTTGAGCAGGGCATCGATCGCCGCTGCCTCTGTCCGGTAGTAGCCAATGTGCACGTGCTTTTCCGTTCGCTTGTCCCACGGCTGGACGCGCCAGAACACACGGCCGGCTTCTGTGATGTCCTCGTACATTCCGTAAAGCTCTGGCTCGCGCATCGTCCGCGCGATGCCCATCAATGCGCCGATGATGTCCGGCTGTCGCTGCGTGTCGCGTGGATGCCAGAGTTGTCTACGTTCTTCGTGTCGGCGGCGGAACTCGGAAGTCTTCTTGATCCGCAGGGCACACTCGCTGTCCTCGTCGCCAGGCTCGGGCCGGGGCCATCGAAACGCTTCACGGGGGTCAGGAAGGACCGGATGCGGCGTGAACCGGCCTTCGTCGTCGCGACCGCCGCTTTCTTCCCAATCGCGTCGCCGATACTGGACGCGCGTGGTCTTCTTGCCCTTTTTCTTGCGGCGTGGCTTTGGAGTCGGCGGGGGTGGTATGGCCGGGGAGATGCCGGCCAGTTGACTTCGTGGCCGGGGCGGTGCGGACTATCGTGTCACCCGCTCGGCCGGGCCACGGTGACGAGCTTTTGTGAACGGGCGGCGAGCCTCCGGCGGATGTGTTCAAGCTCGACAAGCCATTGAGCCGCATCGAGGGCGGGTACGACGGGATCGGCTCGGCAGAAATCTAACGAGGCTCCGCCTCAGACCTACGAGGCATGTTGGTGGCTGGTTCCATAAGAATGGCTCCGGCCGATCGGCGGGTCTGCTCGCGCAGCCCCATTAATAGACCGCTCAAGGCGGTAGTGATCACAAGGATCGGCGTCG
>JANLUE010000107.1:0-2335 GCA_031363325.1 Gemmataceae bacterium | reverse complement strand
GACGCACGGCGTCACCGACGAGCTCGGCTTCCACGTCGCCGAAAACCCACACTACGTCACCGACATCCACGCCACGGTCCTGCACCAACTCGGCCTCGACCCCCGCAAGCTCGAAGTCCCCGGCCATAAACGTCTTGAGATCGATCACGGCAAAGTCATGAAAGGCATCTTGGCCGGGTAAGACAGACTCTTGCATCCGCCCCATTCGCCGTGCGATAATCTCCCCATGCGAACTCTCCCGATCCTCGCTTTCGGACTCTGGGCCTTGCCGTTGGCCGCCCAGCCGACGCCGGAACAATACGACGCGCGCATCAAACCGAAGGACCGGGCGCACTGGGCGTTTCAGCCCGTGAAGGCCCCGGCGATCCCGGCCGTTCGCGACGCGGTGAGTCGCGTTCGTAATCCGATCGACGCGTTCATCCTGGCCAAGCTCGACGAGAAGGGCTGGCGGTCGGCGGCACCGGCCGAGGCGCGGCCGATTCTGCGCCGAGTTTACCTGAACCTCACCGGCCTGCCGCCAACCATCGCGGAGCAGGACGCGTTCCTCCGCGACCCATCCCCCGGCGCGCTCGACCGGGAAATCGACGACTTGCTGAATCGGCCGACCTATGGCGAACGGTACGCTCGACGGTGGCTCGATCTGGCTCGATACGCCGACTCGAATGGCTACGAGCGCGATGCCCTGAAGCCGAGCGTCTGGCGCTACCGCGACTACGTGATCGCCAGCCTGAACGCGGACAAGCCATTCAATCGCTTCGTGCTCGAACAGATCGCCGGCGATGAATTGGCCGACGCGACCGAAGAGACCGTCACCGCGACGACGTTCTTGCGGCTCGGCCCCTGGGACGACGAACCCGCCGACCCCGCGACCGACCGCTACGACCAGCTCGACGACGTGGTGTCTACGGTGGGGCAAGTGTTTCTCGGCCTCACGGTCGGTTGTGCCCGCTGTCACGATCACAAGTTCGAACCGCTGACGATGCTCGACTACTACCGGCTCGTCGCGGTCTTCGACCCGCTGAAGCGACCCCAGGACGGCCGAACCGATCTCGACGTGCCGGCCGTCGCGGGCGCGAAGCGCCGGGCCCTGGCCAACCGCGATCGGGCCATCGCGGACTTGCAACAACAGGCGAACTCGGTTCGCTTGCTGACCGGCGGCACGATCGACATCGCATCCAGGCCCATTGATGCGTTGAAGCGCCGCACGCCGGACGCGCCGCGGGCATATGTACTTTCCGAAGATTCGCCGAAGCCGACGACGACACACGTCTTGCTCCGCGGCTCGGCCACTCGGCCCGGCGCGAAGGCCGACCCGGGCATGCCGGCCGTCTTGCTGGCCAAGCAGCCCGAGTTCCTCGCGGCCAGCGAGTACACGACGCGGCGTCGACTCTCGCTGGCCGAGTGGATCGCGAGCCCGTCGAACCCCCTGACGGCCCGCGTGATCGTCAATCGCGTCTGGCAGTGGCACTTCGGCGATGGGCTCGTTCGCACCGAAAGCGACTTCGGTTCCCAGGGCCAACGGCCTACGCACCCGGAGTTTCTGGACTGGCTGGCCGACTGGTTCGTTCGCGAAGGTTGGTCGATCAAGAAACTGAATCGACTCATTCTGCAATCGAACACCTATCGACAATCGACGCGGAACAACTTACCCGATGCGACCGTCGCCGATTCCGAAAACCGTTTGTTGTGGCGGTTCCCGTATCGCCGGCTCGAAGTGGAAGCGATCCGCGACTCGGTCCTGGCCGTCAGTGGCCGTTTGAACCCGGAACGCGGCGGGCCGGCCGTGTTCTTGCCGATCCCGAAGGAAGCGCTCGAAGGGAACAGCGACCCCGCGACGGTGTGGCGGCCCTCGCCCGAGCCGGCCGTCTCCCGGCGAACGATCTACGCGGCCGTCAAACGTTCGCTGACCAATCCACTGTTGGAAACGCTCGACCTGTGCGACACCGTCCGCACATCGGCCAAGCGAATGACGACGACCGTGGCCCCGCAAGCCCTGACTTTGTTCAACGGCGAGTTCGTCAATCAACAGTCGCGCCACCTGACCGCACGCCTGGAACGCGAAGCCGGCACGGATGACGCGAAGCAAATCGACCTCGCCTATCGGCTGGCGTTGTGCCGACCGCCGACGGACAAAGAACTCGCCTTGATGCGCGAGTTCCTGACGAAGGCTGGCGGCGGGCGTTCGGCGAAGGAACAACTGGGCCGTGTGCTTTACAATTTGAACGAATTCGTTTACCCGGATTGAGTCTCTACACGCGAGTTAACGACCGGCTATCGACCTTCAGGTGAATAATGCCACCCAAGGAGCAGGCGAGCCGGTGGGCGTTAGCCCACC
>JANLUE010000092.1:0-4014 GCA_031363325.1 Gemmataceae bacterium | reverse complement strand
CTGGGCGGAAGCGCGAACCAAGGGCGATAATTTCAACGGCCAGTACTTCTGCATGGCCTGCCGGAAGTACTCGATCCCCGAAGCGGTTCCGATGCTCGCCAAAATGGCCAAAGACAAAACTCTCGACGTACTCAGCGTCCGGATCATCGCGATCGACGCGCTCGCCAAGGCTGGCGGTTCGGCCGCCGAGGCGGCGCTCGGCGACATCGTGTCCGATTCGACGAAAGTCCTGGAGGGATTCGGCGGCCAAGAGGGCGGGTTCATGCTCGGCGATTCGGCACTCGCCGGGCTGTTGACCCTGAGCAAGAAGAAGCATTCGGACTACGGTCTCGGCGGCGAAATGAACATCGGCTTCCAGTTCGGCCAGGGCGGCGAACCGATCATGCTTTCGCTCCGCGGCTTCAACACGCAAGCCGACCGGGAGAAGGCGATCAAGCGATGGAAGGACGAGAAGGCGAAAAAATAGTCGATCACGCCAAGCCGGATGTGCTCACCCCACCATTCGCCAGGCCGGGCTCGCGACGGCTTCCTGCTCGACGAGGCCGTGGAACGATTCCCCGGCTTCGGCGCGGCGAATGAGTTCGTCGCACGGCGTGAACCGGGGGCCGAATCGTTCCGCGAAGTAGCCGAGTCGTTCGACCACGTTGGCCAGGCCGAACTCGTCGGCGTAGCGGAGCGGCCCGCCGAGCATCGGGGCCCAACCCATGCCATAGGCGAGCGCCAAGTCGACGGTCGCCGGATCGGAGTCGGGCTCGTCGACGAGGCACGAGGCCGCGTCGTTCACGGTTCGCAGCACGATTCGCTCGAGGCCTTCGCGAATCGCCTCGGCCGGGTCGAACACATAATGGGCGACCGCGTCCTCGTCGAGGTCGCGCCAGAGGACCATGCGAGCGATTTCATTGGGGCTGGTTGTGCGGCGATAGCGATAGAACCCCTCGCCGCTTTCGCGACCGACCCAGCCGTACGGCAACAGCCGCAGAAACAGCAGGTTGCGGGCGAAGCCAACGTCGCCCCCGCGGGCGAGTTGCATCTGGGCGGCCAACTCGGCGAGTCGATCGAGGCCGATCTCGTCGCACCATTCGAGCGGCCCACGCGCGAACCCAAAGTTTCGACAGGCAAGATCGACCTGTTGCGGCGGCAACCCTTCGGCGACGAGGCCGACGCCTTCGGACAGATACGTGAGTTGCAAGAGTCGCGTGAGTCGCCCCGGTCGGTCGGCGGTGCGGACCGGCGTGAAGCCCCACGCTCGCGACCAGGCGATCAAGGCCGTGAGCGTGCTCGAATCGGTGGCCGGCCCGCCGACGATCTCGGCCAACGGAGTTCCATCGTTCAGGTTCGGTAAGTGCAGGCCTGCGACACGGCCGGGTCGGGCCAGCTCATCGGCGAGCACTTCGACGGAGATCGTTGAACTCGCGGTCGCGAGGATCGTCCTGGGCCGCAGTCGGCGTTCGAGTTCCGCGAAGATGTTTCGCTTGATGCCGGGGTCTTCCTCGGCCGCTTCGATCGCGAAGTCCGCGTGCTCAAAGCCGACCCAGTCGGCCGTCGCCCGAATGGACTGGGCGAGTTCCGGGAAGCGAATCGCCACGCGCCGGGTCACTTCTTCGGCCACATCGGCGTGGCGTTCCTGGACGACGATCTCGTGCCCGAACCCGGCGAGTCGGCCGGCCAGCGCGATCCCGAGATGGCCGCCCCCGACGATGCCGATCCGCTTTGGCCGGGGCGGGAGCGGGTTCGTCGGCTCCGGGTAAACGCGAATTGGAGCAGCGGCTCGATGGGCCAGGTCGAGCAGGTTGCGCGTCGTCCGCGTGGCCGCGAGTCGGCTAAGGCCGGTTCGTTCGGCCGCGAGCGCCTCGCCAAGCGACGCGTAACCCGCGATCATCGCTTCGAGCGCCGACCGGCCGGCACTGTTCGGCCGCGCCTCGTTGATTTGACGGCGAAGGCAATTCATCGGCAGCCGCGTTGCGAACCAGCGCCGGAGATTGAATCGCGTTGGCGCCCGGCCGCGATCCTGGACCGCGTCGATGAACGCTCGCGCTTCGACCGTCGCCGACACCAACGGCGAGGTTCGATCCACGAGCCCGGCCGAAAACGCTTCGCGTGTGTCGAGTTCCTGACCCGCGACGATCATCCGCGACGCGAGGCGCGGGCCGATGAGTTGCGGCAATCGCTGCGACGAGCCCCAGCAGGGCATCAGGCCGCGCGCGACTTCGGAGAACGCGAAGACCGTTCCCGGCGCGTCGACCGCGAAGCGGGCCGAACACGCCAGCGCGAGCTCGAGCCCGGCACCGGCGCATCGACCATCGAGGACCGCAATGGTCGGAAACGGCAGTTCGGCGAGCCGCCGCGTCAGTTCCTGACCACGAGTGGCGAACGCCGCGAACTCCAGGGCCGACTGAAAGCCGGCCAGTTCGTTCAGGTCGAACGCGTCGAGGAACACCCCCGGTCGGCCGCTGCGCAGGACCAGCACGTCGAGGGGAAGGTCCGACGCGCGGTCGAGGACGAGCGTGAGTTCGTTCAGGGTTTGCAGATTCAGCGATTGGCTGGCCCGGCCGCGGAAGTCGAGCCACAAGGTGCCAACTCGGTCGTCGGCCTCGAGTCGGAAGGCGGGGGATTCGTACAGCATCGCGCGGCGGCTCCGTCCGTGTTGGTGCATCCTTGCACGCCCGATTTTGGACGAAATAGGCCTGGCGCGTCAAGGGGAATTGTGTTCGCATTCGGACCGCAGGTGCGATACGATCCACCCGGAGGTGAGGCCATGCTGAATCGACTCATACCGTTGTTTCTCGTTCTCGGGCTCGCGTCATTCGGACAAGCGGCCGAGCCAACGGGCGTGAAGGCCCCGCCGCCGGCCTCGGCCGATGAGCCGATCGCCAAGGAATTCTCGCTGACGAAGGCCGCCCAGTATCTCGATTCGGCCGCAGTCGCGTGGATCAAGGCGAAGAGTTGTGCGGCCTGCCACACGATGCCCGCCTACCTGATGGCCCGTCCGGCGCTCGCGTCACTCGTTGCACCGGCCCCCGAGGTGCGTCAGTTCTTTGAAGACACGACCACGACCCCCGAGAAGGCGTTCCCGCCGTCGCTGCCCGCCGACAGTCGATCGGCCGTCGTGATTGCGACGGCGACCGGGCTCGCCATGAACGACCGGGCCACGACGGGGAAACTGCACGCGACCACGCGAGCCGCCCTCGACCGAATGTGGGCGGCTCAACGAGCGGACGGCGGCTGGGACTGGCCGCCGCGCGACGCGCCGCCGATCAAGGACACGGAACACTATGGCGCGACCTTCGCCGCGCTCGGCGTCTCCCAGGCCCCGGACGGCTATGCGAACACCGAACCGGCTCGCAAGGGCCTCGACGGCGTCCGCCGATTCCTCAAGGCCCGCCCGCCGACCAGCCTGCACGAGCGGGCCATGCTCCTCTGGGTTTCGCAATCGCTCGATGGGTTCGCGAGCGCCGACGAACGATCTCGAACGCTCGACGAACTGCTGCGATCGCAACGGCCGGACGGCGGCTGGTCGATCGCGAGCTTCATCGCGAACCCGGACGATGTGGCCCGCCAGACCGACGCCAGCCGAAAGGCACGAACCGAAAAGGGGCACGGCACCGAGTTTCTCGTCTTCGCCGGCAACCACGATGTTGCGAAGGTCCCGCTGGAGTGCGATGGCTATGCGACGGGGTTCGCGATTTATGTCGCCCGGCAGGCGAACGTGCCGGCGAACGACCCGCGCTTGCGGCGCGGGATCGATTGGCTGAAGAGCCATCAACGCGAAAGCGGCCGCTGGTTCACGGCGTCGCTGGGCACCCACAAACAGAACCTCATCTCAAACGCCGGCACTGCCTACGCCATCCTGGCGTTGACGGCCTGCGAGGCGCTGGCGGGCAAGAGATAGCACGCGGCCCAGGGCGGCGATGGCTTCGAGGCCGGGGTCGCACACGGTTACATCAACTCGCAAGGCGCTCTTAAGCGAATTGCCGATTGATGTAGCGGGGGGGTCTCATTTCGCCCGCCATTCGC
>JANLUE010000064.1:0-3441 GCA_031363325.1 Gemmataceae bacterium | reverse complement strand
CCCTGGGGCGTTAGCCCCAGGGGTAAACCCGAAACCGATTTGCCGCCGTCACTCGACCCCGAGGGCTAACGCCCCCGGGCTCGCCTGAGCCGACGTTTGACCCCGTCTACTTCGCCTCGCCCGGCAACACGATGCCGCGGGCCGGCTCCATGCCGTTCGCCGATCGGATCGGGATCGGGACCGGGATCGGGATGCTCGCCTTGGGCGTTTCCGGAATGGGCATTGGAACCGGGGGCAAGGTTCCCGGAATCGCCGGCACGAGGTCGGCCGGGATCGGTTGCGGGTTCACGGTGATTCCCGGCGGGGCCTTGTCGCCGGGGAAGGCACCGATGCCGTTCGGCTGCGACCAGGCGTTTGGCGACAGAACGTTTGGCACGTCCGTTGTGCAGGCGTTCGGGCCGCTCTTGATCGAGCCGCCGGGGCCGTAGATCTTTTCGATGTCCTTGATCGCCCAGCTCATCTTGCGGGCTTCCTGCATCAGGATCTTCTCGCTGTCGGCCGAGTTCCGGATGATATGCGGCGTCATGATCACGAGCAACTCGCGTCGCGACTGGATCTGCGTACGATAGCGGAACGCCGAGCCAACGTAGGGCAGGTCGCCGAGCCACGGCACCTTGTTCTCAACCTTCTGATCGGACTTCGTGATCAACCCGCCGAGCACGATCGTCTCACCATCGAGGACGGAGACGGTCGTCTGCACGGACTGCTGAGCGAACGCCGTCGCGAACTGACCGTTGCCGAGCGACACGAGCGTATCTTGCGGGGCCACGATGCTCGGCTCGACTCGCATCAAAATCCGGCCCTCGGGGCTGATTCGCGGCGCGACCGTCAGCGTCGTACCGATCTGCTGTTGCGAAATCTGCGGCTGGAACGTGCCCAGGTTCGTGAACTGACCGCCACTCAGGTACGGATAGAGCCCGCCGACATTGACGGACCCGATCTGGTTGTCGAGCACCGTCAGGTTAGGCCGGGTCGTATTGTCGATTCGGCCCTGGGTCTTCAAGGCGCGAATCAGCACGTTGACCGTATCGCTGCCGGCCGAAAATACGAACCCGCCCACACCGTTACGACCGGTCCGGCCAACGCCGTAGTTCGTGAGCCCCTGGAAGCCGACCTGGCTCGGGTTCACCGGATTGACGAACGGGTTTGCGGTGTTGGCGACGTTGTTGAACCCGAACGCGTTGCCCACGAACTGGGTGAGCGTGCTGCTCACGGTCGTGCCCGGCGGAATGATGCCGCCCGTCGCGTTCGCGAAGCCCACGCTCGTCGCCGGGATGGTCGCCCGGCTGAACAGGATCGGGTTCTGCAGGCCGACTTCGATCCCGAAGTCTTCGTTGTTCGTCAACACGACCTCGGCGATCATCACGTCGATCGAGACCTGCAAGGGCAGGGCGTCGAGTTGCTCGATGATCGGTATCAGTGTCGCGTAGGCCTGCGGCGTCGCCGAGATCAGCAGGTTGTTGCTGATCGGTTCCGCCACGACAATCACGTTCCGCTGAACTTCCAGGTTGTTCGTCTGGGTCAACCCGGTGGTCGTAATCGTGTAGGTCTGGGTCAGGAAGTTCGAAAGCACCGTGGCGACATCGGCCGCCCCGGCGTTCTTCATCTTGTGGACGTGGTTCTGGCGGGCGTAAATGTCCGCGTCTTCGAGCTTGCCGATGATCGCGCGAACCGCGTCCAGATCGCCTTGTGTACCCGCGACGATCAGAGAGTTCGTTCGATCGTCGGCCTGGATGCGCAGGCCGATCAGGTTCGCCCCGTCGCCCGGCTGGCCGGAGACGGTGAGAATCGGACGGGTCGCGGTCGTGCTGCCGGCCGCGCCTCCTTGAGCCTGTTGGCCGAACTGATTCTGCCCGCCGCCGCCACCCTGACCCGTCGTGCTCGTCGCGTTGAACAGCGAGTTCAGCAGCGTCTGGGTCAGGACCGCGTCGGCCTTCTTCAGCGTGAAGATGTTCACCTGCGACCGGGCCGCGCTCGGCACGTCCAGGTTGGCGATGATCGCTTCGATCAGCTTCTGGGTCTCGGGTCGGGCCGACACGAGGAGCGCATTGCTGCGGATGTCCGGCGTGATGTGCACGTCTTCGAGGTAACCGGACTCAAGCGTGCCATCTTTGCCCGCGGTGAAGAACCGGAGTGAGACGGTCTTGGTCGTGTTGGTCTGCTGACTGCCGAGCGTGGCCTGTCCGCTCGCGCCCCGCCCCGCCGTCGCTTGCTGGAACGCGCCTTGCTGACCGAACTGCCCACCCTGCTGACCGAGCTGGCCACCCTGTTGGCCAAACTGACCCCCGGCCCCGCCTCCGGCCGTCGCCGTGGGCTGAACGATGCCCGTGCCTTGCGGCAGGACGTTCAGCGTGAGCGCGGTTTCGATTGTGGTCGCGAGTTCGTCGGCCAGCGCGTTCTTCAAACGGATGATCTTGAAGTCATTGACCGCCAATGGCTTGGCGACATCGAACCGATCGATCAACTGCTTGATCTCCGCCAAGTCCGCTTTGCCCGCCTGGACGAAGATCGTGTTCGAACTCGTCGAGTACATGAACCGAATCAGGTTCCCGATGGCCGTCTCGTCATAACGCTGGTTGTAGAAATTCGCGAGTTGCGTCGCGACCTGTTGAGCGCTCGCGTTCTTGAGCGGGAACTCGTTGATCTTGAACGTGTTCGGCTGGTCGAGTTGCTTGATCAGCTTCTTGTAATAATCGATCCGCAGTTCCGGGCCGAACAGAAGCAGCGCGTTCTGTCGATCGATCGGCGTCACCAGAACCGAGCCGCTCTGCTGCTGTTGCTGTTGACCGAAGCCTTGTTGCTGAGTCGTGCCAACGGCGCGGGCACCGAGCTGATTGACGATCGTGGCCAGTTCGGCCGCGTCGCCGTGCTCGAGCGGGACGACCACCAGCATTGGGCCTGCGGTGGCGGCCTCGCTCTTCAAGTACTCCTGAAGCTTCTTGATAATTTCCTGAACGAGCTTCAGGTCCGCTTGACTGCCGGCCGTCACGATCACCGCGCCAAATTCATTCAGCGGGCTGACGGTGACCGGGCCGCGCGGGCTGATCAGTTCAAGGGTCGGCCCCGCGCCGGGCGCGCCCTTCAGCTGAGTCGCCTGGGCGAGCATGATGTCGGCCGGGCGCAGCGGCCGTTCGGGCCGGGCCTCGAGCTTCACGGGGTCGAGGACTTCGACGCCGGCCGCGGCGTGTTGGACCGGGGCCGGCAGGCGGCCGGCCTTCTTGGCTTCTTCGTACGGATCGTAGAGGAGGGTCTGCTGCGGGACATCCATGTCCCGGCCTTCAAAAAAATCGGGGCCCTCCACTAACGGCGGTCCACCCGGTGGTACTCTGGGGTCGAGGAACCCTCCGGGCCGACGGCCGCCCTGGCCCCCGCCACCGAACCCGCCGCCGCGATTTCCGCCACCCCCCTGGACTCCGCCGCGTTGGCCGCCCTGGCCGAAGC